>CAJMOL010000201.1 GCA_905215095.1 uncultured bacterium
AGGTGTCCGTCTGGCGCACTAGGCCGGCTTTAACCGCCTCAAGCGAACGGCCGCTGATGCCCGTCAGCTCGGCGAGTTCGACGACCCACTTGCCGCGCAGGGTCTCACCCGTGGCCTTGATGTTGCCGAGGTCGTAGACGGAGTCACAGAAGTAGCGGTCGTCGAGGGCGATGCGGCGCGCGAACGTCGACTTTCCGATACCGCCGCGACCGGCGAGCACCATCGTGTAGTCGAACTTGCAGCCGGGACGGAACGCCCGTTTGACCGCGCCGCAGAGGAACAGGCACTCGATTGCAGCGGTGAGCGGGGAGTCGTCCGCACCGAGGTAGGTGCGCAGCAGGGTACCGGCTCGCCCCCCACCATCCCACTTGAGGCCTTCGAGCATCTGCGTCAGCGGGTTGAACGCGTTGCCGTGGGCGACGATGGTCATGGCATGGTCGAGGGCCTTATCGGAGCGGAGGCCGATGGTATCCTGAAGATGGGCATAGAGTTCGGCGTCGTCCAAAGGAGTCCAGGGACGGACGCCCTTGGCGGCGTTCCAGGGGGTGGGGCCGAGCGCGCAGGTCGCGTCGGCGAGCTCGTTGTAGGCGAGCGGGATGCTGTCCGACATGATGGCCGCGACCACCTGGTGGACGGTCGGGGCCTTCTTCTCCTGCGGCTGCGGCCCGGGTGCACCGGGAACGGGTTGCGAGTTATCAGCGGAGGCCATGCTAGGCCTCCCAAGAATAGCGGACGTCGACGCCATGGTCCTGGAGGGCGGTATCGATGGCGATCATGTCCTCGCGGATGCCGTCGAGGCGGCTCTCGATGTCGAGGATGCGGAGCGCGAGGTCCATATCGGTGAGGGGGCGGTCGAGATCATGCTCGCGCAAAAGCGTGCGCAGGCGCGCGGCGTTGAGGGCGCTATAATCCTTCATGGTTCTCCTTTTCATGGATTAGGGGGCAATTGGTCGCTAGCGAACTTTGGTCGGGGAGCTAGCGGCCTTTCTTTTTGCCGTCCTCGTCGTCAACGGCGAGGCCGAGGGCGTCGTAGAGTTTGGAACGCGGGATGAGCCAGGCGTTGCCGATCTGCTTGAACGGCAACGTGCCGGCGCGCGCGATCTTATAGACCTTGGAATAGCTGCAACGCAGGATGGGAGCGCACTCCTCAAGGGTCAGGAGTTCGTCGGTCATAGTACTATCACCTCCATTTCGTTATCTTATGACCTTTATTCAAATAAAATTCTATCCATAACGATAGCGCTTTTCAATAGAAAGATGAAAATTTTTATTTGGAATCATTCTTATAGATAACGAATTTAAATATAATAAGAGTAAACAAAAGGAAAGAGGAGGAGACAAATGGAGCCCACGGCAATCGCCACCAACGAACTCGGCATGCACGTCATCGTGAGGCCGGTCCCCAACAGCCTTCTTCTGGATGGAACCGTCTCCGAGATCGGTACCGAGGACGTCAACGCCCTCATGACTGCACGCCGCCCGGCCTCCTTGGCCGACGCCATCGGCGGTCTCCCGCCGCTCCTACCGCCGTCGGCCGATTCCGTAGGCGACGGCAAACGCCTGTATAGCCTCGATGAGGTGCGTTCCGGGTCAGGGGGCCTCCGTCTGGACAGTCCGGTTCCGGAGCTCCTCCAATACGAATCCCAGCTCGATGTGAACACGACCCTCGACTCGAGTCTCGCCTCGGCAAAGAGCGCTGCCAAGAAGATCCCGTTCAGCTCAGAATGGGTCTCGGACACACTTGCCGACCTCGATCCGACCTCGACGATGGTCGCGGTTGAGCCCTTCGCCGACTGGGCGCTGGCCCGCAACATCGTCGCCCTGACCGCCAAGCTGCTCGGTCTTCTCTCGTCGGGTTCGGAGACCCCGATGCAGGACGCCGGCTTCGTCCAGCGCCAAAACGGAGCACTCGACTTGGCACTCTGGTACATCCCCTTCGCGTTCAACCCGTTCTTCGCGCCGACGAAAAGAAGCCTCAAGTCCCTGAGGGCGAAGCTGTCCGACTACCACGTCTATCAGCCGCTCTATGGCATCCTGACCCACCAGGAAGAAATCAAAAAGACCCTTTTCGAGCACACGTATGCGGAGGTTTTCGGCTCGGTTCCATACGGCGAGCAGGGCGCGGTCTTCGTTCTGACGGCCCCCGTGGCGTCCGAAAATTACATCAGCCTGCTCGGCGGATGGAAGGATGCAAAAGAGAGGCACTATATGCTTTGCGTCGGGGTCGGCAAATCCCAGCGGGACGATGCCAAGAACGTCGTCAACGCGCTGACCGAATCCGTCTCCAAGCTCAGGCTCCCCGGGAGCTCGGCGATTCTGGGCTGGACGGCAGACAAGTCCGCCAGGTTCTCAGCCCGCCCGGTGCCGAGCGTGAAGCGCGAATCCCTGCTCTCAGAACTTCTCTACAGAGTCGTATACAGGGGCAATTCGCGAATCGGAATTTGCGCGAGCTGTGGCTCGCCCTTCATCCAGGATGAGACCGGCCCCTTGAGGGACGTTTGCTCCCAGGCCTGCCGCATGACGCTGCGGCGCAGGAACGGGTTGGCGTAACCGGAAAGGAAAGAGATGGCCAAGGTCCCGCGCAACAAGGGCTCCTACAGTGTCTACAAAGACGGACGGGCCCAGATCAAGTTCCCCCTCGGTTTCAACGAGAAAACCGGCAAGTACGGCGTCTACAACGAAAACTTCCCATCAGAGGCAGAGGCTATCGCGGCAATCAAGGAGATCAACGACTTCATATACCACGGCGGCACCGCCGCCGAGGTGCCCGCCCATAGGATGAAAAAAGATGCCAAGGCGAAGGAGGAGGCGGAGCTCTTCCGGGCATTCGCGGCGAATTTCGTCGCCGACCGAGAGAAACAGAAGACGGTCACAGAACGGACCATCAAGGACTACCGCACTCACCTGAAGAGAATCGATCCGTATATCGGAAGCATGCCAATAAGTGCCATCGGGCCCAAGGACATTAACGTCATGTACTCCGGCCTCCGGAGCAACGACCGCCGCAACGGTGGGGCGGCGCCCGTCAGCGGCACGTACCTCCAGCACATACATAGCACCCTGTCCCTGGTCTTCGACCGAGCGGTCGTATACGGCTACATTGGCTCGAACCCCTGCAAGGATGTCGACAAACCCAAAAGGGACACCGAGGAAAAATATGCCCTATCGGTTGATGAGTGCCGCGCATTCATCGGGTCCGTGCTTGACAAAGGGCTTGAGGCAAAGAGCGTCGGCCTCCTTATCTGCCTGTGCACCGCCGCACGGTTATCGGAAATGCTCGCATTGACCTGGGCGGATTATTCCAGCGGCACCCTCCGCATCAGCAAGGCGATGAAAAAGGATAGCCAGGAGACCAAGGAGACCAAAACGGGGGACGTGAGGAACGATCCCTGTCCCCCGATATTGGTCGACGTCCTAGCAGAGTGGAAGGAATTGCAGGCGGCCCAGCTCGAACGCGTCGGCCTGAGCCAGACGGGATCGACCCCCATCGTTCAGGCGAGGCGGGGCAAGCACACCCTTAAGACATCGTTCGAGAAGTGGTTCAGGCTACAGAAGCACAATTACAATCTGCCGCCGGAGATCACAATACACGGACTGCGCCATACCGCGACCAGCATCTTGCAAAGGGACTGCCATGTCGACATGGCGACGACGATGCAGATCACCGGCCATAAGACAGTCGAAATGCTGAAACGCTATTCTCATACGGACGACAGCGCGAAGCGCGCTGCGGCCGAGGCCTTTGGCGACTTGCTGGCACCCGA
>CAJMOL010000202.1 GCA_905215095.1 uncultured bacterium
AGTAGGCGCCATCGATTCCATCGTTGACATCTGCTCGGTCGCCATCTGCCTCGATGACCTGCGCATCGAGGATATTGTCGTCGAGTCGCTCTCCGAGGGTCACGGCACCATCCACTGTGCCCACGGCCTTATGCCCATCCCGGTGCCCGCCGTCGTCAACCTATGCCAAGCAGGCAATATCGCCCTCACGCCCGCACCGGTCGCCGGCGAGCTCGTGACGCCGACGGGCGCCGCCATCGTCACCGCGCTGCGCACGTCCGACCAACTGCCCTCACGCTACCGCATCGAAGCCGTCGGCTACGGCGCCGGCAAACGCCCCTACGAAGGTTGCTCCGGTACGCTCCGCTGCCTGCTCGTTCACGCGGACGCATAGCCATGGATGCCCGCAAGGCAAAAAGCCGCGCTGCCATCGTTACGGCGTTCTCCGAGCTCCTGTGCGAGAAAGACTACGGCAAGATCACCGTCGGCGACATCATCGCTCGTGCCCACGTAGGTCGGGCCACGTTCTACGGTCTCTTCAAGAGCAAAGATGACCTGCTCGCTGAGCTCGTGCGCGATATCTGCACCCATGCCCTCGACGATGACGGTACGCCCCTCGATGACCCACTCGTACAGGTCGAGCATATCCTCAACAACCTCTGGGAGCGCCGCCAGGGCGTTCGAGCCCTCGTAGCCGGCGCCGGCTCACGCGTCTTCGCCGACTGCTTACGCAAGACCATCATGTCACGAGCAGCCGAAACCGTGCCCGTCGACCCCTCAGGCCCCGCCGGCACCATGGACCGAAGCTTCCTACTACACCACATAGCCTCAAGCTTCGTAGGAACAGTCCAATGGTGGGCCTGGCACAACTTCCAAGCAGATAAAGCCGACGTAGCCAAAGACTACCTCTCAGCCATAAAGCCCCTCTTCAGATAGACGCCCCCTCCCAAGGCGTCATCCCTTCCCAAGGTATCGCCCTCATCTCAACGCCCCCAACAGCAAAGCGCTCCTCACATCCAAATTCAGATATATGTTGGGTTGCTTGTTCCAACGCGACCAAGATCCCGCAGCTGACCGCATGGGGTAACTTCCCAGCGCATTCCGCAGGACGCAAAAAGGCTCGCCGCACAAAGTGCGCAGCGAGCCTTTTTGCATGTCCGAGGACGCGCTGGGAAGTTACCCCATGCGGCCGGCGGACAACTATGTAGCCTTGGACTAGAACATGCCCAAGAAACCGTGCACAAACAGCGCAGCCAGAGCGGCACCGACAAACGGAGCGATGCCAGGAACGAGCAGGCCGTACTTCCAGTTGTTGTCGGCCTTGTTCTTGATCGGCAGCACCTGATAGGCCATGCGAGGACCAAGGTCACGAGCCTGGTTCATGGCGAAGCCGGTGATGCCGCCCATGCCCATGCCAACGGCCCAAACAATCAGACCAACGCAGATAGCGAGCATCAGAACGTTCTCGCCGGCGCGGCTAGCGGCAGCAAGGATGGCGCTGATGAACACAAAGGTGCAGATGGCCTCGCAGAAGAAGTTGCGAGCATAGTTCGTGCCCTCGGTGGTGGGGTTGGTCGAGAAGATGTTGCGCTGGGCAATAGGGTCGACGACGCCCTCGGAAGCCTTGAACTCATCGGCATACATAAGCCAAGCGATTACGGCGCCCACAAAGCCGCCGAGCATATCGGCAATCATGAAGGGGATGCAGCTGCTCCACGGCACCAGGCCTACGATGCACTGGGCAAGCACCATAGCCGGGTTCATGCACACGGCGCCGCCAAAGACAAACAGGCAGACCGAGATGCCAAAAGACCAGGTGGTGATGGCAAACATGTGGCCGGAGCCCTGATACTTGGTGCCCTTGAGCACAGTATCACAGTGCACGCCCACGCCAAAGATAATCATGAGGGCCGTTGCGCCGAATTCGCAGAGGAGTTTGGTAAGCATAAAACCTTATCTTTCTTGTCGGTTATAAACGATTCGTTTAGGCCGCGCGCTAGTGCTGAGCGACGACAACACCCAGGCCATCGGGAATGACGGCCACCTTGGCGTCAGCACCCTTCATCTCAAAGGCGAGCTTGAGCGCCTCCTCGAGGGTGTTGACCGGCGTCATGTGCATATCCTTAATCATCTGGTGATCGCACAGGTCGGTAACCATGATCACAGGGTGATGTGCCAGGATGCGGGCGAAAATCTGGCTCGTCCACTGATCGGGCAGGGTCTCGTCCTTGGGACGATCGATGCAGGCACGCTCAAACTCTGCCGGATCGTTGTCAGCGATGTTGTGATAGAAGCCCTCGCCACCGTGACCGTCGGCACAACCGGCAACGTCGATAATCACACCGCCCTCGGGAAGCGTGGCCTCGGCAGAGCACATGCCCTTCACGGCCTGGTAGATGTTCTGGTCGAGCGGGTAGCCGCCATTGGTGGTGATGGCAATCTCGCACTCGACGGACTCAACGCCGGCAAGGCTCTTCACGAACTCGCAGCCAGCCTCGTGCGCCTTGTGGATGTCGCCGGCAAAGGAGCCGATGACCTCATGCTTGCCGTTGAGCACCACGTTAAGCACAAAGGCAAGGTGAGCCATCTCGGCAGCGGCAAACATGTCCTCGCTCACGTGGTTGTGGCACAGGTTGCCGGCACGCGAGTGGGAATCATTCACAAACTGACCGTTGTGGTTGTACATGATGGTCTTGTAGCTGGCGATGCCAGGCAGGACGGACTTGCGGCTACCAGAGAAACCGGCAAAGAAGTGCGGCTCAATAAAGCCCTCGGCAAGCAGCAGATCGCAATCGGCAGCAATCTTGTTGATGATGCACTCGCCACCGGAAGGCAGGGTACCGATCTTTTTCATCATGCTGTCGTCAGTCGCGACATGCATAACGATTTCCTCGTTGGCAACGATCTCCTCGCCGTACTTGTTGACGAGCTCCTCGTGCGTCGACGGACGATGCATACCCGTAGCAACCAGAATGCGAACGCGCGCCTCAGGCGCAGCGGAGTGGATGTGATGCAGCAGAATAGGCATCGTCACTCGCGAGGGAACGGGACGCGTATGATCGGAGCTAATGATGACAATATCCTTCTTGCCAGCGCAAAGCTCCTCGAGCGTAGGCGAGCCATAAGGGTTGGCAAGCGACTCCTCCACTAGCTCTTCCTGCGATTTTGTAGTCTTAAACTCGTTTTGATGACCTTCCATCACACCCGCGAAGTTCTTATCCTCGAGCTCCAGATGCAACGTCTTGTGGTCAAACGGCAGTTCACATTCAAACAATGACGAGCGCCCTCTTCCTTTCAACTGACACACTAGATAAACCGTTGGAAGGATACGCCGCTCACCGAAAAACACCACCGTCCACCGACTCATTAACACAACGTTCATATTTGACCCACAACAAAACGGCCACGACCCCAAACGGGACCGCGGCCGCAACAGTCATAAGGCGAGAAGCGCCAAATGCGCCACCGAGATAAACCCCATCCAAAACGCGCGTAGCGCACTTTATTTTCATCAGCTTTAATCCCCGAAGACCGAGGACGAAGGGACCCGATGGGTTTCCCTCCGAATGCATTCCGCAGCACGAAGCCCTTTCCAAACGCGCGAAGCGCGCCATTATTCCCCCAGCAGTAATCCGCCGAAGACCGGACATCGCAGGGCCCGCCATCAGTTTACTTTTAGGCACACTCCGCACTGATATTTTCTGTATTGAAGACGTCGATGATGCACCCGTATACCATTG
>CAJMOL010000203.1 GCA_905215095.1 uncultured bacterium
TCGAGCCTCAGCTCGACCTTGCACGAGCCCACGCCATCATGGACGAGCTCGGCTGCGGTCGGATGCCTAAACGAGGCGCCACTCGTCAGTAGCTGCAGCGCCTCTATGAGGTTGGTCTTTCCCGCCGCGTTGGGTCCCGCAAGTATCGTCACGCCCTCGTCCAGGGCAAGACGATAGCTATCGAAGCTGCGGTAGTGCGCGACGGAAAGATCGCGGGCGAACATGGTCATAGCGCAGCGCTAGATGCGGACCGGCATGACCAGGTACAGGTAGTTGATCTTGTCGTAGGACTTGAAGATGCCAGCCTGCGAATAGCTCTTGAGCTCCAGCGTGATCTCCTTCTCCTTGGACAGGGCATTGAGGCAGCCAAAGATGTAGTGGTAGTTGAAGGCGATGGTGCCCGACTCGCCCTCGGCCTCGACATCAATCGTCTCCTGCGCCAGGTCCTGGTCGTTGGAAATGGAGGACAGGCCCATCTGGCCGTTCTCGACGTCAATCTCAAACTTGACGGCGGGGTTGGCGCTCGCGATAACGGCCACACGCTTAAGGGCGGCGTTAAAGGCGGCTACGTCGATCTTGACGCTCGTCACGCACGAATCGGGGATGAGCTGCTTGTAATTGGGATATACGCCCTCGATGCGGCGCGACACGTAGGTGGTGTTGCCGGCCTCGAAGACGACCTGGGTGTCGGTAGCCCCGATCATGATGGTCGCCTGGCTGGCCATGATGTTCAGTGCGTCGTTAAAGGCGTCAGCCGGAACGTTGAGCTCAAAGGAGCCTTCGAGGGTCGAGGTCTCGACCTGCGTATCGCACACGGCCAAACGGAAGGAATCGGTCGCCACCAGGCGCACGGTGTTGTTCTCGACCTTCATGTGCACGCCACCCAGGATGGGGCGGGCCTTGTCGGTCGAGGTGACGCGCCACACGCGGCCGACCATCTCGGACAAGATATCGGTCGGCAGTTCCACGGCGCTCTCGATGGCATAGGCCGGAAACTCGGGGAAGTCATTAGCATCGAGCGTGTTCAGCCTAAAAGAGCTCTTCTCGCAACCAATCAGCACCTGGCGCTCGGACAGCTCAAAGGTGACCGGGGCATCGGGAAGGGTCTTGGTGATGTTGGAGAGCATCTTGCAGGGAATCACCATCTCGCCCTCCTCTTCGACATGAGCCGCAATGCGGTGACGAATCGAGATGGTGTAGTTGGAGGTCTGGAATTCCAAGATGCCGTCTTGTGCCTTGACGAGCACGCCCGACAGAATGGGAAGGGTGGATGCCGAAGCGACGCCTTTCATAACGACGCCGATGGCTTGCGTAAGCGAGCTCTGGCTGACGGTGAACTTCATCTTTTAATACCTTTCTATAGATATAAATATCTTACTAATAGTAATAGTACTGACGAAACTGTTGATTACTCCTAAAAGTGCAGGTCAGCCCTAAAAAGAGAATCGACAGGAACCTGTGTGCAACCGGGTATGTTTTCCACGTTCAAAACCTGCGCAAAACTTTTCATCACCGCGGGTTGGGTTTTAGACACCTTATGCCCGTGGTTTCGACAAGTTTTCAACAGGTGTCTCTATTTCCCTACGAGCGCAGTGTAATTTTATCGCGCAGCGACTTGAGGTCTTCGGTAACAGTCCGGTCTTCCTGAATCATCTTCTGAACCTTTTTATAGCTCGTGCTGACGGTCGAGTGGTTTCGGTTGCCAAACTCGGCGCCCACGGCCGTCGTCGTCATCTCGCACATCTCGATCGCCAGGTAGATAGCGATATGGCGCGCCTTGGCGATATTGGCGTTGCGGCGAGGCCCGATGAGTTCCTCGTGCGTCAAACCGTATTGCTCCTCGATGACGGACTGGACCGTCTGCACATTGATCTTCTTGGCCGATGTGTCGAAGTACTGGTTGGCGATGGCGTCGATGTCGTCAAAGGTGAGCTCCCCGCCCTCGCGCTCGCGATCGCCCGCTTCGCCGGCACAACGCTCGCAAAAGCTCTCGAGCTCGCGAATGTTGGTGCCCGAGACCTCGGCCATGTGTTTAAAGTGCGCGTCGGTCAGATGTCCGCCGTCGCCCCCGTAGGCCGCCAGCAGCGAGTCGTCGCTTGCCTCGGGAGCGGCGACGATGGTGTTCTCGTAATAGCGCTGCAAGATCTTGTATTTCATCTCGTAGCTGGGCTCCGCCACCAGACACAGCAGACCGGCATTAAAGCGACTGGTCAGGCGCTCGTCCATATTAAGGTCCTTGGGAGCGCGGTCGGCGGCGATCACGACCTTCTTGTTGTTACGGATGAATTCGTCCATCAACTGGAAGAAGTAATCCACGCTCGCGCGCTTGCCGATGATGTTTTGGATGTCATCGATGATGAGCACGTCCACGCCGTGGTACGCCTGCATGATGGGGGCGTTGCTCTTCTTTTGCCGGTCGAATTCCGTCATCAAATCGTCCAGATATGCCTGCGAGTTGGCGTACTTCACCTTGATCTCGGGCGATTTCTCTGCCAGCTCATTTTTGATGGCGAGCAGCAGGTGCGTCTTGCCCAGGCCCGATTTGCCGTAGATGAACAGCGACGTGCAGGTACCGGGCGTGTCTGCAAGCATGGCGAATTTGAGCGCCGATCGGTAGGCAAGACTGTTCTCCGGTCCGAAGACGAAGTTTTCAAACGTGAATTTCGAATTCGCCGCGAGGGGTGCCCCGTCTGCGTTTTTCTCGACTGCCGCCGGGGCCGCCGCCGAAGGTGCTGCCGGCGCTGCGGACGAACTCGCGCTTTTCGCCGGTGGCCTGCCATTCATTTGGGTCATCATGCGGCGGAAATCGTCGGCGGACAACGTGTTTTTGATTGCAATGCCCGATTCCTCCCCGGGTGTCGCCTCGTGTGCGACGGGCATGTGCGTGGCGGTCGGGATGGGCGAGGGGGCCGGCTCTGCCACCGGTGCGACCGAAGCGGTCGGCTGCGGTGCCAAGGTTTCACGGGAAACATCGTCGCATCGAGGCTCGGGCACCGGCGTTGCCGCTGCGGTGACGGTCGCTGCCGGGTGAGTGTCCAGGGCCGTATTTGCCGAGGTGCCTTGCGGTGCCACGATATTGAGCGCAATTGGTGCAAAGGCTATCTCTTCTAGGTACGCCTCGATGGTCGGCTGATGCTTTTTGAGCTGGGCGATGGCAAAGCGTGAAGGGGCCTCAATCGTCAGAGTGTCCTCGGTTAAACTCACAGCGCGCGATTGTCCCAGCATATTGATGAGGCGTGCATCTTGGCCGTCGCGCTGACAAAAGGCGATGGCATCTCCCAGGATGATGCTTGCTTCCTCGTCCACTGTTTCTCCCGTTCCTTAGCTTTGGGCTCGCACGCGAGCGCTGCCTATCTCGGTCAGATGATATTTCTGGCCATGTTTGATTACCAAGCCGGCCTGTGCCAAGTCGTTGAGCGTTCGCGACCACGTGGGCGCTGAGTTTCCAAACGCTCGCGCCAGGTCGGTTGCGCCACACTCCTGGTTTTGAGCCAGATAGCCCAGTGCCGCTTCGCCGCGCTCGCTCACAAATACGTCTTGCTGCGGCTGTGCATATTGATTCGCCGCATTAGGATACATCATTTGAGCTGCTGGTTGTTGAGAACTCTGCATCGGCGGCATTTGCTGTTGAAAACTTTGAGGCCACTGTTGGTAAGGCTGCGGAGGCATCTGCTGGGCCCA
>CAJMOL010000204.1 GCA_905215095.1 uncultured bacterium
TGCCGAGACTTCGCTCATCGAGGCCGCGCTGTCCCGCGCCGGTCGCGACATGACGCCCGTCATCATCGATGCTTGGCGCTCGGGCTCTCGCTTTGACGCCTGGGTAGAGCATTTCTCGCTCGATAACTGGAAGGAGGCTGCTGCCAAAAACGGCATCGACCTCAATGAGCTCGTGCACCTGCCCTACGAGTTGGACTGGCGCCTGCCGTGGGAGCACGTGAGCCCCGGCTGCACGCGCGGCTTCCTCGAGCGCGAGTACCGTCGCTCGCTCGAGGGCGTCACGACTCCCGACTGCACCCGCACGTCGTGCACCGGCTGCGGAATCTGTCCCACGCTCCACGCCAAGAACGTATTGATGGGTGATCGCGCATGAGTGAGCGCTTGACCGACAATCCCACGCTCTTTAGGTTGCGCGTTCGCTACGGCAAGCGTGATCGCCTTAAGTACCTGGGCCATCTGGAACTAATCCATACCATTGAGCGTATCGTGCGCCGTGCGGGCCTACCTTATGCTGTGACGCAGGGTTTCTCGCCGCATATGCGCGTGGGCTTTTCGTCGGCGCTGCCCGTGGGCACGTCGTCGACCTGCGAGTGGTATGACCTGTTTATGACCGAGTTCGTCGCGCTCGACGAGGCGTTTGGGCGCCTGGCTGCGGCGTCTCCGGCTGATCTGGCGCCCATCGAGGCGGCGTACATCGACGTGCGCACGCCGGCGCTGACAGCCCAGCTTACGCGTCTGTCGTACCGCATCGACTTGCACCTGGACCCCGAGGCCCCCGTGAGCGCCGACGAGGTTCGCGCTGCGATCGACACGCTGCGCGCGGGTCATGGCATCGACTACGCGCGTGGTAAAAAGAGCAAGCGTCTTGATTTGGACCATACGCTCGTTGGCTATGAGCTCGCGGCGGGGGAGTGTGAGGACCATCTGGTGCTCATGCTCGACACCCATGCCGACAACGAGGGCTCCATGCGACCGGAGATTTTGCTTTCTGCTGCTGATGTTTTGTTGCAGGGCTTGACCCCGGGCGTCGATGCACCTATTGTTTCCACCGGTATGCAAGACCTCGTGACCATCTGCTCCTACGATGTCGAGCGTCAGAATCAAGCATGCGAGGACGACGAGGGCCGACTCGTCAGCCCCATACCTGTGCGAACTTGTGGATTTGCTCCACATACTCGTTGACGGGGGTATTATCGCCTGCTATTATATTCGGCTGTTGCACTAACTGATGCATGAAGGGCAAGTAAACATGTACGCAATCGTTAACACGGGCGGCAAGCAGTACAAGGTCGCCACCGACGATGTCATCACCGTCGAGAAGATCGAGGGCAATGAGGGCGACAAGGTCACCCTGCCGGTCATCTTCCTCAACGATGGTAAGAAGATCGTCACCGATCCCGACAAGCTGGCCAAGGCCAAGGTTACCGCTCAGATCGTTGAGCAGTTTAAGGGCGAGAAGCAGCTGGTCTTCAAGTTCCACAAGCGTAAGCGCTATCGTCGTCTGAAGGGTCACCGTCAGCAGCTCACCAAGCTGAAGATCGTGAAGGTCCAGGCTACGTCCCGCGCCAAGAAGGCTGTCAAGGCAGAGGCCGAGGCTGTTGCCGAGGCTCCCGTCGCCGAGTAGATTACACTCGTAACGAAAGAGTAGGTATACACAATGGCACACAAAAAAGGACTCGGTTCCTCCCGTAATGGCCGTGACTCCCGCGGTCAGCGCCTTGGCACGAAGCGCTTCGCCGGCCAGACGGTAACCACGGGCACGATTCTCGTCCGTCAGCACGGCACGCACATCCACCCGGGTGAGAACGTTGGCCGTGGCAAGGACGACACGCTGTTCGCGCTGGTCGACGGTACCGTTGAGTTCCACAAGGGTATCAAGCACAGGGTCAGCGTACGCCCGCTCGCGAACGCGTAATTCACCCTTCATAGAGCACATATGTGGGAGGCACTTGAGTTTTAGGATTCAAGGGTCTCCCTCTTTTTTGTAGGAGGCGATTCTGTTGTCACAGTTCACCGATATCAGCCGCATTAACGTGTGCGGCGGCGACGGCGGTGCCGGATGCATGTCGTTTAGGCGCGAGGCCTTTGTCCCCAAGGGTGGCCCCGATGGCGGCGACGGCGGTCGTGGCGGCAATGTCGTCATCCAGGCCGATGCTCAGCTGTCTTCGCTGATCGATTACCGCTTTAAGCATCACTTCCGCGCCGAGCGCGGCACGCACGGGCAGGGTGCCCGTCGTAACGGTAAGAGCGGCGAGGACCTGATTCTCAAGGTCCCTATGGGTACCGTGGTGCGCGAGCTCGACCCCGAGACGCAGACCCCGATGTTCGAGATTGCCGACTTGGTGCATGATGGCGAGCGCGTTGTCGTGGCCCCTGGTGGCGCCGGTGGTCTGGGCAATACGCACTTTGTGACATCGGTGCGCCGTGCGCCCGCGTTCGCCCAGCTGGGCGAGCCGGCCGAGGAGCACTGGATCGAGCTCGAGATGAAGCTTATGGCCGATGCCGCGCTCGTGGGCTTCCCTTCGGTGGGTAAGTCATCGCTCATCGCGCGCATGAGTGCCGCCCGTCCTAAGAACTCCGCCTTCACGACGCTCGAGCCCAATCTGGGTATCGTGGAGGTCCGCGACGGCCGTTCGTTCGTCATGGCCGACATTCCGGGCATCATCGAGGGCGCGAGCGAGGGCAAGGGCCTGGGCCACCAGTTCCTGCGCCACATTGAGCGTACGGCCCTGATCATGCATGTCGTCGACATGACGGGCGGTTTTGAGGATCGCGATCCGGTCGAGGACTATCGCATCATTAACCGCGAGCTCGAGCAATATGGCGCCGAGCTTTCGGAGCGTCCGCAGATCGTTGTCGCCAACAAGTGCGATGCGCCGGGCACGGCTGACAAGATTGCCGATCTCAAACGCGCCGCGCTCGACGATGGACATATGTTCTTTGCCGTTTCTGCTGTGACGGGCGCCGGCCTCAACACGCTGATGCTTGCCGTGGGCGAGCAGGTAGCTAAGCTACGCGCCGAGTTGGCTGTCTCCGATGAGCCGGTCGATCTGCGCGACGATGAGTGGGAGCGCCGCCGCCTGCAGCGTGAGAAGCGTTTCCGCATTGTTCAAGAAGAGCCCCATGCCTTCCGCGTGGTCGGTCGCGCCATCGAGCGTATGGTCATCCAGACCGACTGGGAAAACGAGGAAGCCGTCATCTACCTGCAGCATAAGTTTGCGCGCATGGGTGTTGACGACGCGCTCGAGAAGGCCGGCTGCCGTGCGGGCGACGAGGTACGCATTTGCCAGCGCGCCTTTGACTTTGAGGGCGCCGAGGACTTCTCGGAGTACGAGGAGGATCTCGAGGAAGCAGACGTTGAGGTTATTGACGTAGCCGATGTTGCGGACGATGGCGTTGAGATTGTCGATGCGGCAGAAGTCGCGGACGATGTCGAGACCCCGGAGGGCGAGTAAGTCATGTCGCTGCGCGGTGGAATCGGTCTGCCCGAGCTTCCTCTAGAGGACGGGCAGGAGTTTAGGCTCGGCATTATGGGTGGCACCTTTGATCCCATCCATTACGGGCACCTGGTGACCGCTGAGCAGGCGCGTGAGTCCCTCGACTTGGATGCCGTGCTCTTTATGCCGGCGGGCACGCCTGCCTTTAAGCTTGACAAGCCGGTGACGCCTGCCGAGGACC
>CAJMOL010000205.1 GCA_905215095.1 uncultured bacterium
TCTCATCCTGGACGAGGCGACCTCAAGCGTGGACACGCGTACCGAGCTTGCCATCGGCCGTGCCATGGATGCGCTTATGCGCGGGCGCACGAGCTTTGTGATCGCACACCGCCTGTCGACGATTGTGGATGCCGACCTGATCTTGGTCATGGATCACGGCAACATTATCGAGCAGGGCACGCACAAGGAGCTGCTGGCTGCCGAGGGCGCTTATGCCGACCTCTATCTAAGCCAGTTCGCATAAGGTGGCAAAGGGGCAGTCCCGCATGTCACATCGAAAAGAAGGCGCGCCGGGGGCGGATTCCCTGGCGCGCCGTTTGTGTTGGCGTTCATGCTGTGGCGGTTGCCCGCGGCCCTAGCGTTCGTCCACAAGTTTGGCGACGAGGGCTTTGAGCTCGGCCACCTCTTGCTCGAGTTCCTTGACGCGACGGGCGTTTTCGGTGATGCCCTGACGGTTGAGGGCGCTCTGCTCGGCGGCATCGTCGGGCATGTACTCGCGATGCTGCTTGGCATCGAAGCTCTCCTCGAACACGCGGCAGCCGTTGCGCTTGATGATGCGCCCGGGCACGCCCACGACGGTGCAGTTGTCGGGCACGTCCTTAACGACGACCGAGTTGCCGCCGATCTTGACGTTGTTGCCAATGTGGATGTTGCCAAGCACCTTTGCGCCCGTGCCCACCGTGACATTGTTGCCCAGGGTGGGGTGGCGTTTGCCGGTCTCGTTGCCGGTGCCGCCGAGCGTGACGCCCTGGTAGAGCACGCAGTTGTCGCCCACGATGGCAGTCTCGCCGATGACGACGCCCATGGCGTGGTCGATAAAGAAGTGCTTGCCGATCTGTGCGGCGGGATGAATCTCGACGCCGGTGATATGACGGGTGATTTGCGAGAGCACGCGGGCGAGCGAGCGATGTCCATGCTCCCACAGCCAGTGCTCGGGCACGTGGTTCCACTTGGCGTGCAGACCAGGATAGGAAAGGAAGATGACCAGACCGTTTTGCGCGGCGGGGTCCTGCGCCTGGACGGTCTTGATGTCCTCGCGAATGGTATTGATAAAGCTCACTGGCCGCCCTCCCTTAGCGCCATGGCAATGCGATTCACTAAAGTATAGCGATTCGCTAGGGATTAGGAAGGACAATCTTGGCAGCTTTGCACGACAGGTGTCAGTTATGCAAACTTGCTGGTAATGGAGTCATGCTTTTGTGGGGTTGCGCACGAGGGGGCGCCGCAACCGTATACTGGTCAACTTGGACGTATCCGCGCCCACAACTGAGAGGTTTTACTTCATGGGTTTCATCAATTTTATCGCCGAGCTGCTTAAGGACCCGCGCACCGCGATCGCCAGCTGGATCGCCGCCGGCCCGCTTATGGCCTACGGCTGCGTGTTCCTAATCATCTTTATCGAGACGGGCGTGGTGTTCTTCCCGTTCCTTCCCGGCGACTCGCTGCTGTTTGCCTCGGGCTTCTTTGCCCATAATGGCGGCTTTAACATTGTTGCGCTTCTGGCCACCGCATGGGCCGCAGCCATCCTGGGCGATCAGTGCAACTTTATGATCGGCCACTTCTTTGGCCGCAAGATCATCGCCTCGGGCAAGGTAAAGGCCATGACGCCCGAGCGCATCAAAAAGTCCGAGGATTTCCTAGATAAGTGGGGCCATCTGGCCATCTTCCTCGGTCGCTTCTTCCCGTTCATCCGCACCTTTGTGCCTTTTATCGCCGGCATGGGCGGCATGCACTGGCGCAACTTTGTCGTCTTTAACGTGCTGGGTGGCATTACCTGGTCGACGGTCTTTACGCTGCTGGGTTACTTCTTTGGTGGCATTCCGTTTGTGCAGGAGCACTTTGAGCTGCTGATTATCGGCATCGTTGCCGTGTCGATCATCCCGACCGTGGTCGGTCTGGTTAAGGCCAAGCTCGGTAAAAAGAACGCCTAGTCCGAGCTTGTTTTCGGACGTTAATTCCAAGGCCCGTCATCGGATTCGATGGCGGGCCTTTTGTGTTGAAGGCAAATGAAAATACTTTACTTAGTTAAAGAAAAACGTTTTATCCAAGGCGTGCGGGGAGTACAATCACCTGCATGCGAATCGACGTGCCATCGGTTTTGATGCTGTTCGCGTGTCCCGTCCGGCTCTACGCTCCGGGCGTGCGACGTTGCGACGCGGTCGGCCTCGGTCCTTGCGTGCGGGTTCGCGAGTATGCAACTGTGTATGTAAGGAGCGACATATGACTGTCGAGAAGAAGGATATCGATTGGGGTAGCCTCGGCTTTGGCTACATGAAGACCGATTACAGCTATGAGGCCCATTGGAAGGACGGCGAGTGGGACGAGGGCGGCCTGACCACCGACCACACCCTGCATGTCTCCGAGTGCGGCGGCATCTTCCATTACTGCCAGGAGGTCTTTGAGGGCCTGAAGGCCTACACCGCCGAGGACGGCAGCATCGTCTGTTTCCGCCCCGACATGAACGCCGAGCGTATGTACAACTCCGCCCAGCGTCTGGAGATGCCCCCGTTCCCCAAGGACAAGTTTGTCGAGGCCGTCAAGCAGGTCGTCTCTGCCAACGCCGCATGGGTTCCGCCCTTCGGCTCTGGCGCAACCCTGTATGTGCGTCCGTTTATGATCGGCTCCGGTGACGTGATCGGCGTGGCTCCCGCTCCTGAGTACACGTTCCGCATTCTCGTGACCCCGGTCGGTCCGTACTTTAAGGGTGGCCTCAAGCCCGTCAAACTGCGCGTTTCCGAGTACGATCGCGCCGCACCGCACGGCACCGGCAACATCAAGGCCGGCCTCAACTACGCCATGTCCCTGAAGCCCACGATGGAGGCTCACCGCGAGGGCTATGCCGAGAACCTGTATCTCGACTCCGAGTCCCGCACCTATGTCGAGGAGACCGGTGGCGCCAACGTCCTGTTCGTGAAGGAGGACGGCACGCTTGTCGTCCCGCAGTCGCACACCGACTCCATCCTGCCCTCCATCACCCGCCGTTCGCTCGTTCAGGTTGCTCAGGACCTGGGCATGACCGTCGACCAGCGTCCCGTCGAGTGGGCCGAGGTCAAGGCCGGCACCTTTGTTGAGTGCGGTTTGTGCGGCACCGCTGCCGTTATCTCCCCGGTCGGCGAGATCGACAACAAGGTCTACGGTGCCGACGAGACTGTGACCTTCCCGGCTGGCTACACCGAGATCGGTCCTGTGATGAAGAAGCTCCGCGAGACCCTGACTGGTATCCAGTCCGGTGCTGTCGAGGATAAGCACAACTGGGTTTACACCGTCGCGTAAGCTGTCTTAGCTGTCCGGCCCGAGGGCGACCTTCCTTTCCGGCGCGTCCTCGGACATGAAAGAACCCCCGCTGCGCACTTCGTGCGGCGGAGGTTTTTTCGTCCCGCGGAGTGCGCCGGAAAGGAAGGCCGCGCTTTTGTTTTGGTTCGCGCCATGTGGGGGTGGCGGCGACGTGCATTTTTGCGAGTATTCTGCAATCGAAGACCCCTGCATACCGACCTCGGGCAAAAAATCGGGAGTTCTCGATGTTTTCTACGAATGATGGGCGGGGTTATGGGCTGACAACGTTTGATTTGCAGGGATATTTGCGCTCTTTAGCATTTATTGCGGTACCCGAAGCTCTTGGTTATGTTGAATACTCCTAAAAATGCACGACGCTTAGAGGGGGACCTTCGCGAAAAA
>CAJMOL010000206.1 GCA_905215095.1 uncultured bacterium
AGTTCGCGTCCATACGGCGGTGTGTGGGCGATAAGCACAAGAAAGGGTTGTCATGGCTTCTCAACATCCGGATATCGAGAAGGTTCTGTTCACGCAGGAGGATATCGACGGTATCGTCTCTCGCCTAGGCGAGCAGATTACTCGCGACTACGCGGGTAAGGATCTGGTGCTGATTGCGGTCCTGCGCGGCGCCGTGGTCTTTATGGGCGACCTGATGCGCAAGATCGAGCTGCCGACCAACATCGATTTCATGGCTGTTTCGAGCTATGGCGACGGTGTGAAGTCCTCGGGTATCGTGCGTATCATTAAGGACCTGGATATCGACATCCGCGGTCGCGACGTGCTGATCGTCGAGGACATTCTGGACTCGGGCCTGACGCTCAAGTATCTGATGAAGAACCTCGAGAGCCGCAAGCCCGCTTCTCTGGAGGTCGCCGCCTTCCTGTGGAAGGACGTTGAGGACCGCGTCTCGGCCATCACGCCCAAGTATGTTGGAACCCATTGCCCCGATGCCTTTGTGGTGGGCTACGGCCTCGATTATGCCGAGCGCTATCGTAACCTTCCGTATCTGGGCATTTTGAAACCGGAGGTTTATTCGTAAGATGCCCGACGACCGTAACGATAACAATTCCCAGACTCCCCGGGACCCAAAGATCCCGGGGATGCCCGGAGGCAAGAAGCCCACGCGTACGGGCTGGCTGTATTTTATTTTGGCTTGCGCGCTCCTGGGCTACGCCTTCTTTAACATGGGCTCCGGCTTTGCCAATTCCAGCAATACCGTTAAGCTCGCGACGAGCGAGATGGTGAGTGCCATCAAGCAGGATCGCGTCGAAGATCTGACCTATACGGTTCAAGACGGAAGCGTGACGGGTCATTACTGGAAGACGAAGAAGGACAAGGGCGATACGAGCGAGCTCAAGAGCTTCTCCTCGACCTATGTCGGCTCCGATTCGCTCGCCGAGCTTATGGCGGAGCACCCCGATACCAAGTACATCGTCAACACCAATGACCCCGATTTTTGGGGCGACTTGGCGATGAGCGTGCTTCCGACGATCGCCCTGATCGCTATCATGTTCTACTTTATGCGCCAGATGATGGGCGCCAACAACAGGAACATGCAGTTTGGCAAGACCAACGCCAAGACCAACGAGGCCACGCGCCCCAAGGTCAAGTTTGAGGACGTTGCCGGCGTGGACGAGGCAGTCGAGGAGCTCGAGGAGATCCGTGACTTTTTGAGCGATCCGGACCGCTATCGCAAACTGGGCGCCAAGATCCCGCGTGGCGTGTTGCTGGTTGGCCCTCCGGGCACCGGTAAAACGCTGCTGGCCAAGGCTGTTGCCGGCGAGGCGGGCGTGCCGTTCTTTAGCATCTCGGGTTCCGACTTTGTCGAGATGTTCGTAGGTGTCGGCGCCAGCCGTGTGCGCGACCTCTTTAAGGAGGCCAAGTCCCAGGCCCCGTCGATCATCTTCATCGATGAGATCGATGCTGTGGGACGTCAGCGCGGAGCTGGCTTGGGCGGCGGTCACGACGAGCGCGAGCAGACGCTCAACCAGCTGCTGGTCGAGATGGACGGCTTTGAGGAAAGCGAGTCGGTCATCCTGATCGCTGCGACCAACCGTCCTGACATCCTAGATCCGGCATTGCTGCGTCCCGGCCGTTTTGGCCGTCAGGTTACGGTCGACCGTCCGGATGTGAAGGGCCGCGAGCAGATCTTGCGCGTGCATGCCGAGAACAAGCCGATGGACGAGGACGTGAAGTTTGAGAAGCTCGCCCAGATGACCGTTGGCTTTACTGGTGCCGATTTGGCGAACCTGCTCAACGAGTCTGCGTTGCTGGCCGCTCGCCGTCATCGTTCCGTGATCTCGATGGACGAGGTCGAGGAATCGATGGAGCGCGTGATTGCCGGTCCGCAGCGCAAGGGTCGCGTGATGACCGAGGCCGAGCGCACCACGATTGCCTACCACGAGAGCGGTCACGCCCTGGTGGGCCACATCCTGGAGCACTCCGATCCGGTCCACAAGATCTCGATCGTCAGCCGCGGCCAGGCGCTGGGCTACACGCTGCAGCTTCCGCAGGAGGACCACTTCCTCAAGACCAAGAACGAGATGCTCGACGAGCTTGCCGTGTTCTTGGGCGGTCGTGTTGCCGAGGAACTCATGTGCGACGATATCACGTCGGGCGCGAGTAACGATCTGGAGCGCGCGACCAAGATGGCACGCGAGATGGTCACGCGCCTGGGCATGAGCGAGGAACTGGGCACGCAAGTGTTTGGCGAGGCGCAGCACCAGGTATTCCTGGGACGCGATTACGCCGATCATCAGGATTACTCCGAGGAGACGGCGCGCCGCATCGATATCGAGGTTCAGCGCATTATGCGTGAGGCCCATCGTCGTGCGGCCGAGATTTTGGATGCCCGTCGCGATCAGCTTGACCTGATGGCGAAGGTGCTGCTTGAGCGTGAGACCGTCGAGGGTGACGCCGTAAACGCCCTGCTCGACAACAAGTGGGACGCCTACCTTGAGCGTGAGGGCGATATCCTGGCGGCCAAAGAGGAGCGCAACGCTAAGGCGGCCGGCATGCCGACCAAGAAGCGTGCGCCTCGCATGAGCGAGGAGGAGCTGGCGGCTGATGCCGCGGCATTTGCGCAGGCGGCTATGCAGGAGGATGCCGAAGCCACATCCGAGACTGCCGATGATGACCGTGCCGTCAATGCCGGTGCCGACACCGACGACGACAAATAGTCTTTGTGGTGAAAGCCTCCGCGGGGAAACCTGCGGAGGCTTTTTCTTTTTGTTGATTGGGGACAGACTTAAATGAGCGTTTTCACGCATTTAAGTCTGTTCCCAATCAACATTGCTGCGGCGCTTTGCTCGGCTAAAGCGTACAATAGCGCCTATGCGAAAGGGGAACAGATGATCAACGAAACTATGTATGCTCGCGGTGCGGAAAGCTCCATCATCCGCGAGATTTTTAGCTATGGCCTTGAGCGCAAGGCGCAGATTGGTGCGGAAAATGTATTCGATTTTTCGCTGGGTAACCCGAGCGTTCCGGCGCCCGCTGCCGTGGCGGAGTCCATTAAGAAGGCCTTGGAGCTGCCGAGTGACCAGCTGCACGGATACACGCCCGCACCGGGCCTGCCGCAGTGCCGTACCGCCGTGGCTGAGTCGCTCAACCGCCGCTTTGGTACGAGTTATGAGGGCAAGGATGTCTTTATGACCGTGGGCGCCGCGGCTTCGCTCACCTGCACGCTCAACGCCGTTACGAACCCGGGCGACGAGGTTATTGTTATCGCCCCGTACTTTCCGGAGTATCGCGTTTGGATTGAGAAGGCCGGCTGTACGTGTGTTGAGGCGCCTGCTGATGAAGACACGTTCCAGCTGAGCGTGGACAACGTGCTCAAGGCGATCACCGACAAGACGGCAGCCGTCATTATCGACTCGCCCAACAACCCGACTGGTGCCGTATATACGCGCGACACGCTGACGCGACTGGCCAATGTTCTGCGCGAGGCCAACGCTCAGCGCGATCCCGAGAATCCGATTATGCTCATCTCGGATGAGCCGTACCGCGAGATCGTGTACGGTGCCGAGGTGCCTTGGGTGCCCTCGATCTACGAGCACACCATCGTGTGCTACTCGTATTCCAAGTCGCTGTCGCTGCCGGG
>CAJMOL010000207.1 GCA_905215095.1 uncultured bacterium
AGCGCGAAATGCGCGCCGTGCACGCGCTGCAGGCCGTCACGCTGCCGGTCGACCACTGGGACCACCGCATATCCGAGCTCTCGGGCGGCCAGATGCAGCGTGTCGCCATCGCACGCGCCCTCGTCAATGACCCGCCCATCATTCTGGCCGACGAGCCGACGGGAAACCTTGACTCCGCCACCGGAGCGCTTGTAATGGAGACCTTCCATAGACTTCAGGAGCGCGGCAAAACCATCGTTCTTATCACACACGACCCCGGCATCGCCGCCGAAGCCGACCGTGCCGTGACCATCCGCGACGGTCGCATTCACGACGGCGCGTATATTCCACATGCACCGCGGACCCTGCGCAGCGCCGTAGATAGCCTGCCCATGATTTCCGCCTCCGCTAACCCGCCGAAAGGAGTGATGGGATGAGCGCCCGCGATCTCATCCAGGAAGCCCTTCACTCGCTCGAGGCCAACAAGGGGCGCAGCCTGCTCACCATCCTGGGCATTGTCATCGGCATCGCCTCGGTTATCGCCATGACTTCGCTCATCGGCGGCATCCAAAACAGCCTGGTCAACAGCCTGGGCCTCAACGCAGCTCGTATGGTTCAGATCTATTCGTCCCAAGAACTCACCGATTCTGACGTTCAGAAGCTTCAAAAACTAGTGCCGCAGATAGAGCAGATCGGAATAGTCGACAGCGCGTACACCGAGTACAAGACCGGCGATAAAAGCTATACCGTCATGGCACAAGGTGTCGATAGCGACATGCTCGACGCCGTGGGGGCCAGCAAGCTCGTTGCGGGGCACGCCTATTCCCAGGCCGAGTCCCAATCAGGCTCGCGCGTGGCGCTCATCAGCCGCAACGGCGCCGATCAGCTTTACGGCAACGAACAGGACGCGGTAGGCAAGACTATTGAGGTCTCCAACGGCGAGGTACAGATTGTCGGCGTTATCGACGGCGGCAGCGACTCCATGGGCTCGCTCACGCTGTATATGCCACGCGAAACCATCTCTGGGCTGTTTAGCGACGAGAATCCTTCATTCCCCAGCGTGACGGCACTTGCCGCCGAGGGCACGGACATGGATGAGCTTTGTAAGACCATCGAGTCCAAGGTGCGCGCGATGAAGGGCATCGAGGAGGAGGATGAGTACGACAGTGTATCAGCAACATCCATGAAAAGCGCCATCGATACACTCAACTCCTTTATGGGCGCGTTCTCGCTCATCATGGGCTCTGTCGCCAGCATCTCGCTGCTTGTCGGCGGTATCGGCATTATGAATATGATGCTCACCAACGTAACGGAGCGCATCCGCGAGATCGGCATCCGCCGTGCTCTGGGCGCCAGTCGTCGCGATATCACCGCGCAGTTTTTGGCCGAGTCCTCAGCGCTGTGCGTCACCGGTGGCCTGCTGGGTGTTTTGATTGGCTACCTGCTTGCCTGGGGTCTAGCGATGTTCGCCGCGGGTTCCGGCGTGCTTGGCGAGCTCGGCGCCGGCGGTACCATTACGCCGAGTTTTTCGATCGCCACGGTGCTGCTGGCCTTTGCGGTCTCCGTCGGCATCGGCGTCATCTTCGGCTTCTACCCTGCCCGCCGGGCAGCAAAACTCGACCCCGTGGAGTGTCTGCGCTACCAGTAATGCAATCCCCCTGAGTGGCGGTGAAATAGGGAATGTTTAAGCTGTTAAAAGGCCTATTCAGTCCCTATTTCACCGCAACTCAGGGGGGGATAAAGCGCGAGTGCTATTCGAAACGAGATTCCAGACTGGATAGGCCGTTCAACGTCAGATTGTTAGCGACCTCCGAGATACGCTCGATGGGCACCGAACCATCGGAGAGTGCCCACGTGCGGTAAATGCCGATAATGCCCGAAAGCAAAAACGCCAGATAATAGTCGAACATCTCGTCCTTGAGGCCGTGGGGCAGCAGGTCGCGCTCGGCTATCTCATGCTCGAGCGGCACGCGCAAACGCGTCATAAAATCGTCGAGCGGGATATTTTCAATTAGCTGGCGATTGAGCACGAGGTTATTGCAAAGCGCCTCGTTGATGGTCTTAAAAAACGTTGCCGCCGCTCCGAGGGCACGCTCGTTCGTGTCGCCGTCCATGGAAGCTAGCGTTTTCTCGACCGAGTCGGCAATCATCTCCACCACATCAACGGCGATGGCATCGAGCAGGCCGTCAACCGTACCGAAGTGTACGTAAAAGGTCTTGCGGTCGACATTGGCCTCGCGCGCGATGGCACTCACCGTAATGTCTGCCAGCGGCTTTTCCATGAGCAGGCGCTCGAAAGCAGAAAGGATGGCATTGCGGCTGCGAACGATACGGCGGTCGAGGCGCGGTTTGTTGGTGGCCATGGACGTGTCCCTTCAGAATGCGAGCATTCATCAACAGATGAGAGTTAATCAACGTAAGAGGATTATCCCCCATCCGGCACAAAAATGCCCGGCAACATGAAGAACGCACGACCAACTATTACGCCTTAGGGAGTTTCTTTTTGTTCAAAGCGGCCGGGGACACACGGATGCCGTCGCCTGTCTGGCGCACATAGGCCTTATGCGCCGGTTTAGCGGCTCCAGAAGCCTTCTGAGCATGATGATTGGGATCCACGGTAACCGCATGCACAGGATGGGGCTTTGCAGGCTTAGAGGACGTCTGAGGCGTTCGTCCGAGCTTGCGCATCACGCGATCCCAGCGTGCATGGATACTCTCGTTGTGAGCGCTCTTAAGGCCCAGCAGGGGCGCGGCCAAAATAGTCGGCGCGATAAACGTAATGAGGCGCCACAGCAGATAACCAGCGGTCGATGCCGATCCAAAGAAATGACCCAGGAACAGCGCGAAGCCACCCTCGGCACCGCCGGTGCCACCGGGCAGGGGAACAGCAGAGCTCAGGAGCTGAACAAAGGCGCTCGCGGCCATGACCGAGAAAAAGTCGACTTCGTGGTGGCCAAAGGCAAGCATCAGGAAATACGGCACGAGATAGAAAAACGCGAGCTGCAACATAGTGATGACCACCGTGAGCAGCATGGACGAAAAGTGACCGGCCGAAAGCTTGAACTTCTCGGAGAAGGAGTAGATTTCGCCATCGACAAACGTGCGCCAACTCTCGATCTTAGTGGCCGAGACACCAATGCGCTCGAGCCAATTGATGATGCAATGGGCGACGCGCGTGACGGTCTTAGGCATGAGAGCGACGGCGAAGATGCCAAGCAAGATGCAGCAGTGTCCACCAAAGCTAAAGACGCACAGCAGCGTCATATCGCCATAGCGCTCGGCGAAAAACGGCATGCGGGCAAGCAGCAGAATGGCGCCCCAGGCAACGAGGCCAAACTGATACACGATAAAGCGCGTGAACTGCGTGGCTCCGGCCTCGCCGACATTTTGGCCCGCTTTGGTCAGGCGGTAGATCTGAGCAGGAGTCGAGCCCATCATCATAGGGGTGAGGTTGCCAAAGAAGATGCCACTCGCCTCGACCGAGATCAGGTCGCGAATGCCGACGGGTGAATTGGGGTCGAGCCAGACAGCGATCGCATAGGCCACAATGCCAAAGAACAGATACATGAACATGCAGAGACACGCGACAACGAGCCATGACGCCTGGACGCTCGACATAGCGGCCCAAAACTGTCCCATCTGCCCGGTTACCACCAGATAGACGATATAACCAACCAGCACGAC
>CAJMOL010000208.1 GCA_905215095.1 uncultured bacterium
CTCGCGGTCGTGCGTAGCGACGATCACGGTGGTACCGGTGCGGTTAATGCGCTCGAGCAGCTTCATGATGCCCAGCGAAATCGCCGGGTCGAGGTTGCCCGTGGGCTCGTCGCAAATCAGCAGCGGTGGGCGGTTGACCATAGCGCGGGCAACGGCCACGCGCTGCTGCTCGCCACCGGAAAGCTGATCGGGCAGCGAGTCCATCTGATCGGCCAGACCGACCAGACGCAGCACCTCGGGCACCTGGCTGCGAATGACGCCCTTGGGCTTGCCGATGCACTGCAGGGCAAACGCCACGTTTTCGTAGGCGGTCTTTTGCGGCAGAAGCTTAAAGTCCTGGAACACGGCGCCAATCTGGCGGCGCAGGAACGGAACCTTGCGGTTCTTGATCTTCATGAGGTCCTGACCGGCAACCAGGATGCGGCCGCTCGTCGGCTTGACGTCGCGGTTGAGCGTCGACAGCAGCGTGGTCTTACCCGAGCCGGAGTGACCGACCAGGAAGACGAACTCGCCCGGATAGATCTCGATGTTGATGTCGTCGAGTGCAGGCTTGTTGGGCTGTGCCGGATAGATTTTGGTGACATGCTCCATAAGGATAACGGGCTCGACACCGGCCTGCTTGGCCATCTTCTTGCGGCTGGCCTGCGGATCGATGGGCGCAAACACCGACGTGAAATCGGGGTTGTTGAGCGCGTTATCGAGGCTTGCGACCTCGGCGGCCTGATCGCTCTCGACCACCGGGGCAGCAGGCTGCGTGGGATCGGGAATAGCAGCAAAGAGACCGGACTGCGCAGGCTGAGGAGCCGGCGTCGCAGGGGCCATGGGGTCGGGAATGCCGGCCATGGTAGGCTGCGGCGTGGCGGCACCAGCCTGAGGCTGCTCCACGCGAGCGGTCACGGCCTGAACGGGCTCAAAACCCGCCGTGCCGGAAAGCGCGACATCGCTGGTTGGATTGTAGGCAAAGGGATCGGATGCCGGCTGTGCCTGATCTGCCGGCTGAGCGGGGGCCTGAGCAACAGGCTGGCCCTCTGAATCCGGAGTGGCGAAACGACTGCCCGCGGCGCTCGGCTGCGTCTTGGGGGCTTCATCGCCCGCACCGGAGGTACGGAAGTGGTTACCCACTGGTGCTCCTTATCGTCGTGCGTTTAAACTACATGAGCGCTTTGTATTTTAGCAGGATTGCCTTTGCTGCACATAAGAAGCATGGCGGGCTTTGGGTTCTGTCCGGCCGGGCACAGGGTTACCTCCCAAATCGTCCTCGGACATGTCGGAGCCCCCGCTGCGCGCTTCGCGCTGCGGGGGCTCCTCCGTCCTGCGGAAAGATTTGGGAGGTAACCCTGTGCCCGGCCTGCGGCTACTAAGGGGCCTCTTTAGAAGTTGCGGTGAAATAGGGACTGTTTTAGCAGTTAAAAGCCCTCATCAGTCCCTATTTCACCGCAACTTATATTGGGGCTCATTGTTGCGCAACTTGGGTTGGGGTTTTCGCTTTACAGTTGAGTTAGAAAGATGGTTCTCGGCTTATTGCGAGGTTGATATGGTTTGTCCTTATTGTGGTGCTGAGCTTGCTGATGGGGCTCGGTTTTGCGTGGGATGTGGGGCTGCGCTTGACGGGACACAGGCTACGCCCGTAGCCAACCCTGCGGCTGCGCCGGCACCTGTGGGTTCGTCCGCTCCCGGTAAGAAACCCAAGAAAGGCGTCGTGATCGCTATCGTCTGCGCGGTGGTAATCGTTGTTGGCGGGGGCGGCGGGCTGGCGTATCACCTGTATCAGCAGCATGTTCAGGAGCAGGAGCAGTATGAGTCGGCGCATTCCAAGCATGCGCTCGTGGTGAGCGTAAAGGCTGAAGGGTGGGACACCGATAACGGCGCCTCGCGTGTGCCGGTGCGCGTAAAGGGCAAGACGGTCGACGGGAAGAAGATCGATAAGGTCGAATATGTCGCATCCGACGGCTCGGGCATCAAGCTTATCCAGGGCAAGTACACGCTCAAGGCGGCAGGCTCCCCCATCGCCGCCGATGGCACTATCTACCAGGTGCCTTGCACAAAGGCCGAGCTTACGATCGACGACGCTTTTGCCAAGGGCGAGAAGATCGACTTGGCAGAACTCGCCGAGCAGGATTCGGTTTTGGACTTTACGCCCATCGATGCTGTCGACGTGACGGACGACGAGATCAACGACGCCGTGACGCTCGCCATGGCATACAAGGGCAAGGACGCGCCCAACGTCGATGCGCTGCAACACGCCGCAACGAACCGCCGCGACACCGCCGTCGCCGCCAAGAAAGCCGCCGAAGAGGAAGCGGCGCGCCAGGCCGAGGAACAGCGCAAAGCCGCCGCACGCCACATCGAGGCCCAAACCTTCAGCGTCGACCTGCCCGAGTACTGGGATGGCAGGGTGACAGCAGAAGTCGACGGAGATGTGATAGGGCTGTACTCGACTGCCTTTCCAGATAAAGAGCTTGGATATCTTGCCATGAAAAATGAACCGTATGGAAACGCGGGAGATATCGAGTGCGGCCGTATTCGCGACATCAAGCTCGACGAAAACCACTATGTAAAACTAGTAATTTATCGTTGGGCCTTTGATGCGGGGCAAGGCCATTTATCAAAAGCTGAATATCGTCTTAACTTGTGTTCAGATGATGCCGCACGCGAGATAGTCGACCTCCAATCGTTGGGGACAATCTCCTACGACTCCATTCTTGCTGATATGGTTGCGGCAAATGACGCTAATGTCGCAGCGGTATTCTGGCCAGACGATATCTTTGCCAACGCCCTCGCCCCGACCGTGAAGCTCCTCTAACCGCTCCTCCCCCAAACACAAAGCCGGGGTGCCCCCACACGAAAGGCACCCCGGCTTATTTATTATCCAGCGCGGGAACGGCTCTCAGGTCAAGGCCAAAGCAAAATGCCTTAGGCCAAGAACTCCTTGGTGGTCGCCACGATGTTGGCGGCATCCAGGCCGTACTTGTGCAGGAGCTCGGCGCCCGGACCGGACTCGCCGAAGGTGTCGTTGACACCGATCTTCTTAAGCGGCGTCGGGCACTGTTCGCACAGGACGTCGGCGACGGCGCTGCCCAGGCCACCGATCACGGAGTGCTCCTCGACGGTCACGACGTGGCCGGTCTTGGTGGCGCTCTTGACGATCAGGTCGGCATCGATGGGCTTGATGGTGTGCATGTTGATGACCTCGGCATCGATGCCCTCGGCAGCAAGCTGCTCAGCGGCCTCGAGCGCCTCGCCGACCATCAGGCCGCAGGCGATGATGGTGACGTCGGTGCCCTCGCGCATGACGATGCCCTTGCCCACCTCGAACTTGTAGGTCTCGGGGTCGTTGATAACCGGCGAGGCCAAACGGGCGAAGCGCATGTACACCGGACCGTCGCACTCGTAGGCGGCGCGTGTCACGGCGCGGGCCTCGACGTCGTCGGCGGGAACGATCACGGTCATGCCGGGGATGACGCGCATCAGGGCGATATCCTCGCAGCACTGGTGCGTGGCACCATCCTCGCCCACCGAGATACCGGCGTGCGTGGCACCAATCTTAACGTTAAGGTGCGGGTAGCCGATGGAGTTGCGGACCTGCTCAAAGGCGCGGCCGGCGGCGAACATGGCGAAAGAGCTGGCAAAGGGCACCAGGCCCATGG
>CAJMOL010000209.1 GCA_905215095.1 uncultured bacterium
GGACGGCGTTCGCATTGTGGCAAAGTTGCCGGCCCGAATCGCGCCGCGTCTCGAGCGCTATCGTACGGAATAGGCGAGCTCTAGCACGCCTAGAATGACAGGCTGATGGAGCAGGTAGAACGGTAAGGCATGCCGTCCGAGGACCGCGAGCGCCGGGATGGGGTTGGCGTATGCCCATGCTGGCGCTTCGAGGCTTGATGCTTGTGCTGCCTGGGCAGTAAAAAAGCCGGTAAGGTACATAAAGACAAACGGAATGAGCGGATAGTAGTCTCCCGAAACAAAACCCGGGCCTGGGAATCCTAGCCATGCCAGGTAGGGGAGTGGGTAGACCGCTTTTGGAATGCCCCAGGTTAGGGCAAATATAATAAGGCACACTGCGATGCCCCACGAGCCCGGTATTTTTTGGAGTAGCGGACAGGTGAGTGCAACCACCGCGGTGCACGCCGCCATGCAATAAATGATGCCAAAGTTTACCGAATCGTCGACTGCTACCAGTGTCGTTGCCATCCATACGATCAAGGCTGCGGCTGCGTATTTGAGGGCGCGCTTACCGTTATTACGCGAGAGCGTGCACATCCAGCCGGCGATAAACAAAAATACCCAGCTGATACTAGCGCGCCAGATATCCTGGAAAACCGTTTCGGTAACCATGGCATATCCCATCCATATAGGTAAGCCAAATCGTAGCAGGCGTGGAAACCTGCCATCGATAGCATCGTAAACCCGCGGATGGTATCAAATATGGTGATGCGTTTTTGCATTACGAGAACCGGCGCATTAATCCGACAACCTTACCCAAAATAACGGGGTTCGTCGCATAGATGGGCTCCATGGTGTCGTTCTCGGGCTGCAGGCGCACGCGCCCCTGCTCCTTGTAGAACGTCTTGACGGTCGCCGAGCCATCGATCATGGCCACGACGATTTCGCCGTTCATGGCGCTCTTTTGCTCGCGAACGATAATGTAGTCACCGTTGTAGATGCCGACGTTGATCATTGAGTTGCCGTGCACTTCAAGGATAAAGGAGCCCTGGTCTGTGGCGATTTCGGTCGGGATGGTAAAGGTGTCCTCGATATTTTGCTCGGCCAGAATGGGAATCCCAGCCGCGACGCGACCGACGAGCGGCAGTGAGACCGTTCCACGGGGCGCTATGGGTTCATCGGATTTGGAAATCGAGACGGAGGATCCGTCCTCATCAAAAAGCTCTAGGGCGCGAGGCTTGGTGGCATCGCGCTTGAGCAGCCCTCGAGCCTCCAGGGCAGAGAGATGAGCATGCACCGTGCTGGGGGAGGAGAGGCCTACGGCCGATGCCATCTCGCGCACACTGGGCGGATAGCCCTTCTCCTGCTGATATTCCTTGATGAAGTCGTAAATCTGCTGCTGACGCTTGGTAATTTTGCGAGCCATCAGGGGATCCTCTCTGCCAATGTCAAACAAATGTTCGATTATTGCTTGACAGGAACAACTGTTCGAAGATAATAATAACCGAACATTCGTTCTCGCGCTAGACATTTTTGTCCGCGCGGCTTGATAAAACTGTTCTCAGCAAAACACGCGAGAGGAGAACATGATGAACGCAACGGATATGGTCCAGGGAAACCTCGCCCTTAAGCTCGAGACGCCTGCCGCGCCCGCTTTTACTGTTGTCAAGGGTGGACGTTCCGGTTATCAGCCTTTGCCCGTAAAGTCTGCTCGCACTCAGTATGCTGTTGCCGCGCCGACTCCCGCTGCCCTGAAGGTCTCGACGATTGTTGCCGTCGCCGCTGCGCTCACGCTCTTTTTTGTCCTCGCTACGTCGGTCTTTAGCGCTCGTCACGCCGCGTATGCCGAGTCCGTTTCCAACGTTACCTACGAGACCGTCCGTGTTCAGTCTGGCGATTCCTTGTGGTTGCTAGCCCAGGAGCATCCGATTGAGGGTCTTTCCACGCAGGAGACCTCTGATATGATCCGCAACGTCAATCACCTGGAGCATGGCTCGCTCGATGCCGGTGCACATCTTAAAGTTCCCGCACGTTCCTAAGATTTAAGTACCGTCGCATGGTACCCTTGTAATCGTTTTAGAGGAGGTACCATGCGCTGTCCCAAATGCGGCAAGGCACATACCCGCGTCGTTGATTCCCGCATGCAGGAATCAAATAACACCATCAAGCGCCGTCGCGAATGCTGCTCATGCAATTATCGCTTTACGACATTTGAGCGTTGTGAAGACCCTATCGAGGTCATTAAGTCAGACGGATCCAAGCAACGGTTCGATCGCAATAAGCTGCTGGTCGGTTTGATGCGCGCCACGATCAAGCGAGATATCGACACTAAAAAGCTCAACGAGATCATTGACGATATTGAGGTTGAGCTTCGCTCCCGTACGCTCACGGCTGTTACGTCCCATGAGCTGGGCGATATGGTTCTTAAGCGGTTGGCCAAGATCGATAAAGTGGCCTACATCCGCTTTGCCTCGGTCTATCGCGATTTCAAAGACGTCGATGAGTTTCTGCAAGAGCTCGACAAGCTAAGGTGATTTCATGTCCAACATTACCGTTAACATTAAGCGTCTCGACCCCACGGTCGAGCTTCCCAAATACGCACATCCCACGGATGCCGGTCTTGACCTCCGAGCCAACGAGGATTGCACCCTCAAGCCTTTTGAGCGTCGCCTGGTCTCCACGGGCCTAGCTGTCGCCCTGCCCGACGGCTACGCCCTGCTGCAGTACGACGACGAAAACTACAACACCATCGCCATCCAGACCTACGGCGGCGAAGGGCTGCTCTGGTCGTCTGCTGACGAGACGGAGCAGTACACCTACGTCTCCTACCTCACCAACACCGCCAACGGCCCTCTGCTCACAGCCCACCGGGACAACAGCGACTCGTCGAACCTCTCCGACGTGCTGGACATGGAGGGCAATGTGCTCCTCCGCCGCCTCGGCAGCTGCTACAGCATCGACGGCCTGCCCGACGACTGCTTTATCGCGCGGCAGGGCTTCGACTACGGCCTGATGGACTCCACCGGCCAGTGGCTCTACCGCGAAAGCATCTTCTCCTCCCCCAGCGACGACGCTGGCGGGGGCTACCTGTACTGACACGGAGGATTTTGATATGAAAGAGATGATCTCCCGCCGCAGCTTCCTGCACGTGATGGGCCTCGGCTTCGGGGCGGCGATGCTCACCGCCTGCAATACCGGCACGGCGGACTCCCCCGCCGACTCTCCGGCGGCGTCCGTCCCCGACCCGGACACCACCCCTGAACCTTTCCTGACCGTGGAGGAGTTCCCCCGCCTCGACGGCTCCACGGCCTGCATCCCCCTGATGGCCCAGATGAAGGCTGATGTCACCGGCATGGACCTTCTCGAGGCCCAGACCAGCATCACCGTCAGCACCACGGCCTATGCGTGGGAGAACTTCGGCCTCTGGTCCCGCAGCGACAGCGAGGACTACGGCGCACAGCTGCTCATCGTCTACGAGGCCCCCGAGTACGTCAAGGAAGAGCTGGCCGAGGCCGACGCAAAGCTCGAGCAGAAAGCCATTGGCCGGGACGCGCTGGTGTTCATCGTCAACGAAGAGAATCCCGTCCAGAGCCTGACCCAGCAGCAGCTGCGGGATATTTATGCGGGCCGCATCACCAGCTGG
>CAJMOL010000210.1 GCA_905215095.1 uncultured bacterium
CGGTCCCGTTCCGAACCCGGAAGCTAAGCCCCATCGCGCCGAGAGTACTGCGGGGCCAGCCCGTGGGAGGCCAGGGCGCCGCTGACCGGTGGACGGCACCGAGCCGTACGCTTGAACTGAGAAGGGGGAGGCCTCGCGGCCTCCCCCTTTTTTGCGTTTACGGGGCGTAAATGACTCTATTACACCAGACGATCTTATTGTTTTTGGTATTGAGCTTTTATTTAAAGAAAATAAATCGAATAACAAGGGCAACTGCTATGGCCGCAATGATCAAAAGCAGGATTGTCAGTCGATGCTGCTTGCGTCGTTTACTTGACGAAACGAAGATTGATTTTCCCTGTTTTGGCGTTTCGAGATAGCGAGCCGAATGCGTTAAGGTTTGCTTTGGTCGAGGACCTCTTTGTTGATTGGCAGCGGATGCTTTCAGTGGCTCATCACTAGCTGCGCTGTTTTTTGATAACGGTGCATCTTTCAGATATACAGGGTCTCCCGAGGCGACGCCCATATGTTTACGTCCCGTTTGGGCATCCTCGAGTGTTTGATATCGATTTCTCGTCACATACTCGGGCTCTGCATCATTAATGGGCTCTTGCGAGATGTGGGGGCGATGGAACCGTGGCGGCTGCGTGGAAGTTTCTTCCCCCTGCGTCGGCATAAACATTTTGTTCTGGTTTTGGTCGTCCATGATGCCCTTTAGCTCGTTACCAACAACGTGTACGCGCTCATTGTAAGCCCCTTGTTATTTGTAGCTGCGAACATACTCGTTATTTAAGCTCTGGTTCAAAGAACCTTAACCTTCCAAAAACCTGAGTCTTACGCACTTAGATATGCTTATAGTACCGGACTCAAAAAACTTTATAGTCGATGTATATATGAGCACCGGGTGGGCATATATAAGAGCGTCAAAAGAAGTCCCAGTCACCTAGAAGATGACTCGGCAGTCCTATAAAGGAGTGGTAAACATGGCAAGCATGGTTCCTTATCGTTCGGTTTTTGGCGTTCGTCCCTCTGCAAGCTCGCTGTTCGATTTGTTTGATGATATGAGCGACCTAGCGAACAACTCGATTGCCTCTAAGGCGTTCCCCGTTGACGTTGAGGATAAGGGCGACGGCTATGAGGTCAAGGCCTATCTGACCGGTGTCGCCAAGGACGATATCGATGTCGAGCTCAATGAGGGCCGTCTGTCCATTAGCGTGAATGTCGAGGAAGACGAGGAGAACGAGGGCAAGAACTTCCTGCAGAAGGAGTTCAGCTCGTACAGCGCGACGCGTGGCGTGTATCTAAAGGACGCTTCGAGCGAGGGCCTCTCGGCTAAGTACGCTGACGGCATCCTGACCGTTACGGTTCCCAAGATCGTCGAGAAGAAGAACGTTACGAAGATCTCCATCGACTAACTTCGTTGGTGTTCTGCGCTATTAAAAGACAGCAAAAGGGGCTGGGAAGCGATTCTCGGCCCCTTTTGCTGTCTAGGACAGTCTATTGAATGGTTGCCGGCTGATACTGACTCGCAGGGCGTATCGAGAGTTTTCGCGATCCTTGGAGAAGGGTGGCGGAGCTGCCGACCTCGTCATCCAGGGTTGCGGCTAGAGCTTTGGCATAGCTTTTGACGGTAAGGCTCGGACGATTGTTATCTTGGCTGATATGCATGGCAATGAGCTGTTCGGTGCGATCGGTAACAAGTTCGCGCGCGGCTTCGGCGGCTTGGCCATTGGAGAGGTGTCCCCTTGCAGACAGGATGCGCTCCTGAAGAAAGCGGGGATATTCTCCCTCGCGCAGCATGGCCACATCGTGGTTGCTTTCGAGCGCGAGGACTCGACAATCTTTGAGGGTGTTCATGGCCTGGCTCGATAGCTCTCCGGTGTCGGTGGCAAAGCCGATGGAATCATCGAGGGCGTCGAATCGATAGCCGACTGGATTGATGACATCGTGTGATGTTGAGTAGGTTTGCACGTGGATGCCGGCAATGGACAGGGTGTCACCGGGATCGAATTCCTCGACAGGCAGATGCGAGAGATTTTCTTTGCTCGAAAGTGTGCCCCTGCTGGCAAAGAGGGGACCGTGCCAGTGCTTGCACCAGACATCGAGACCCTTGATGTGATCGCTATGCTCATGAGTAATGAGAAGAGCCGAGACGTTGTCTGCCGAGAGCCCCAGTTCTGCCATGCGCTTTAATGTCTCGCGGCGAGAAAGACCGTCGTCAATCATGATGAGCCCCCGGGGGCCTTCGATGAGCGCGCAGTTGCCTTTTGAGCCACTGCCGAGGATATGAAGGTGCAGACGAGACATAAGATTCCAAAGGATACAATGGGTGCGGACGAATAGAGGAGGAAGCAAATGCCAACGGTATCTCAGCATTATGGACACCATGTTGCATCGTGGGCTGATGATAAAGCCCTGGCAACGCGGCAGACGGCTGCCCCCGTGGTGCTCATGGTATCAGGTGGCGCGGACTCGACGGCTTTGCTCCTTATGGCGTGCACATCAAAGTTGGATATTCTGGATGGGCGTGGTGTAGCCCCCATTGCGCGCGAGCGACTGCACGTGCTGCATGTGAACCATCATCTGCGCGGCGAGGCATCCGATGGCGATGAGGCCTTTGTGCGCGGCCTATGCGCACAATATGGCTTGCCGCTGTGTGTTGAGCATGCCTATTTTGATGATGAATCGGGCAATATCGAGGCGGCTGCCCGCGAGGTGCGCTATGCCGCGGCGCGGAGGTATGTTCGCGAGCTCTGCGCCCAGACGGGGGCACCGCGAACGGCGGCTCGTATCTGCACCGCGCACACGTCTTCGGATCGCGCGGAAACGTTTTTGATGAACGCGATTAAGGGTTCGGGGCCCGCTGGCCTATCGAGCATTCCTCGCCGGAGGAATATCGTGGTGCGTCCCTTGCTCGACCTGACTCATGATGAGCTCGTGGGCTATCTGCAGGTGCATGGTCAGCCGTGGCGAGAGGACGAGAGCAACGAGGACGTGTCGTACTTGCGCAACTACGTGCGCCATCGAGTGATGCCGGTGGTGGCGCAGCGCAACGCGAGCGTCTGCAAGACGATTGGCGCCGCCTGCGAGATCTTAGGCGATGAGGACGCGTTTTTGTCTCAGCTTTCGGCACAGGCGTTTCGAAGCTGCCTGCGTAAGGAGGCGGCGGGCGCGCTGGTGCTCGATGCCAGGCGCCTTGCTGCGGCCGAGGTGGTAATCGCGCGGCGCATCGTGCGACTGGCGATTAAGCGCATCGATCCGGACGCTCGTCCAGAGATGCGACATGTGGAGCGAGTCCTTTCCTGCGTTGCCGAGGGCGCCGGCTCGGTCACGCTTCCGGCGGGGATTGACGCACGCATTGAGTTTGGCATGCTGGCGTTCAAGGCGCCGGCGGCTCGCGAGGGCCTGGTCGCGGACTGGGTTACCGTACCCGGTCGTTTGCCGTTGGGCGGGGGACGTATGCTGGTCACAGAACCGATGGCCGTTGAGCCGGGATGCGATATCGTGCACCGCGCCCGTGAGCTTGCAGCTGCCGGGGAAGTGACAGCTTTGGTAGACGCGGCTGCCCTGGGTTTTGCCGACAGCGATAGTGAG
>CAJMOL010000211.1 GCA_905215095.1 uncultured bacterium
GCCTCCTCGTATATGTTATGCGCCATGGTCTCGCCCCCCCCCGGCGCTGTGCGTCACCTCCCGCCAGCGGGAGGATATTTGGCGAGGGGCCGAAAACGCGAGAAGCCCCCTTGCGGGGGCTTCTTCATGACTTAATCAAGTGTCACACGCGGGTCAGCTTCTTGTGCAGGCGGTGCGGGCGTGCCGCGTCCTCGCCGAGGCGGGCGACACGATTCTCCTGGTAGGCCTGGAAGTTGCCTTCGAACCAGTACCACTTGGCCGGGTTCTCGTCATCGCCCTCCCACGCCAGGATGTGCGTGGCGATGCGGTCGAGGAACCAACGATCGTGGGAGATGACCACGGCGCAGCCGGGGAAGCCGAGCAGCGCGTTTTCAAGGGATTCCAGCGTCTCGACGTCCAGATCGTTGGTGGGCTCGTCGAGCAGCAGCAGGTTACCGCCCTGCTTCAGGGTCAGGGCCAGGTTCAGTCGGTTGCGCTCACCGCCGGAGAGCACGCCGGTCAGCTTCTGCTGGTCGGAGCCCTTGAATCCGAAGCTCGCCACATAGGCGCGGGTCGGCACTTCGACGCCGGCCACCTCGATGAAGTCGAGTCCGCCGGAGACAGCCTCCCACAGGTTCTTGTTCGGGTCGAGGCCTTCACGGTTCTGGTCGACATAGCTGATCTTCACGGTGTCGCCGATCTTCAGCTCGCCGGATGTCAGCGGCTCCAGACCGACGATGGTCTTGAACAGCGTGGACTTGCCGACGCCGTTCGGACCTATCACGCCGACGATGCCGTTGCGCGGCAGCGTGAAGGACAGGTCGTCGATGAGCACGCGGTCGCCGAAAGCCTTGTGCAGGTGCTCGGCCTCCAGCACCACGGAGCCCAGACGCGGGCCGGCCGGAATCTGGATCTCGGAGAAGTCGAGCTTCTTGTTGTTGCGCGCCTCGTTCTCCATCTGGTCGTAACGCTCCAGACGCGCCTTGTTCTTGGCCTGACGGGCCTTGGGCGAGCTGCGCACCCATTCGAGCTCGTTCTTGAGGCGCTTGGCGAGCTTGGCGTCGCGGTTACCCTGAGCCTCGATACGGGCGGCCTTGGTCTCCAGATACGTGGAGTAGTTGCCCTTGTAGGGATAAAGGTGGCCGCGGTCAACCTCGCAAATCCACTCGGCAACGTTATCCAAGAAGTAGCGATCGTGCGTGACGGCCAGGACGGCGCCCTGGTAGTTATGCAGGAAGTGCTCGAGCCACAGGATCGACTCGGCGTCCAGGTGGTTCGTGGGCTCGTCGAGCAGCAGCAGGTCGGGAGCCTCGAGCAGCAGCTTGCACAGGGCAACACGACGGCGCTCGCCGCCGGAAAGCACGTTGACCGGCATGTCGGAATCGGGCAGCTGCAGGGCGTCCATGGCCTGGCCGAGCTTGGAATCGATATCCCAGCCGTCGGCGGCGTCGATCTCGTCCTGGAGCTTGCCCATCTCGGCCATGAGGGCGTCCATGTCGCAGTCCGGGTCGCACATCTCCTCGCCGATCTTGTTGAAGCGATCGACCTTGGCGATCATGTCGCCAAACGCCATGCGCACGTTCTCGATGACGGTCTTGTCATCGTCGAGCGGCGGCTCCTGCTGCAGGATGCCCACGGTGTAGCCGGGGGTGAGCCTGGCATCGCCGTTGGAGACCTCTTCGATGCCGGCCATGATCTTGAGCAGGGTCGACTTGCCCATACCGTTGGGGCCAACGACGCCGATCTTGGCACCGGGGTAGAAGCTCAGGGTCACGTCGTCAAGGATTACCTTGTCGCCATGGGCCTTGCGAGCCTGATACATCTGATAAATGAACTCAGCCACAGTCATTTCTCCTTATCTAGCTGCGGAAATCTTCTCCCCCTCTCCGTTTTGGAAAAAGCGGAGAGGCAGTCCACGCGTTCTAATAAAAAGGGGCATGGTTGCCCACACCCCCTAATACTACCTGGGAAAAGTCCCCCGGAACATACTATGAACTGCGTACGCTAGTTTTCCGCAACCTTAGCGAGCGGTTCGCTGCGATTTACGCCACAAAAGATACGAGTAGACATAGGCAGCTCCGGCCGAACCAAACGCCAGAACCGCAATCACCGCGGCGACGACTTCACTCGAAAGCACGCTGCCTGCCACGCCCATCACAATCAGGCCAATACCCAGCACCATAAAGCAGGCGCCGCCAAAACGCTGCGTACGGCGCCAGTTCTCGGGATCGGCAAGCGCCCAAGGTGTCTTGATACCGAGCGTATAGTTCTGCTTCACACGCGGCAAGTAGTTGCCTACGCCGATGAACAGCAAACCGATAGCACCGGAAATCAGCACGTTGACCGAACCGACCGCCGGCACCACGCCCCAGACCGTAAGCTCTCCCAGCCAGCTTATAGCACACATGAATACCGTGAAAGCAATTACGAAACTCTGGTAGAACTTGCCCGAGGTCCGATACGCCTCGCCCTTGGGGTCAATGCGTGGCACCACGTAGAACATCGCGAGCAACACCAGCGGCAACGCGCCGAGCGCCGATGCCATCCAGCTGGGACCCCAACCGTTAACGGCGCCGCTCGCTCCCCAGTGCGTGGGAATCTGCGCCGGCAGGCTCGGCATCACCATAAGGTGCGCTGCGACGTTGGCGACGCACAGAGCGACCAGCACAATCCACACGCGTGGCGATACCCCCGTGGCGTGAATGCCCTTGTTTTCGTTATTCATCCTTATCACCTTCCGTGTTTGTAAAGCCCATAAACCAACCGATCAAGTCCTGCATGACGGTGGTGTTTAAGCTGTATACGATGTTTTGACCATGGCGTTCGTCGGTCACCAACCCGGCGTTTTTGAGCATCGTCAAATGATGGCTGAGCGACGGCTTGCTAATGTCAAAATGCTCGGCAAGTTCCCCGGCAGTACAATTGCCCTCGCGTAGCAGTTCCAAAATGTGCCGTCGTGTAGGATCGGCCAGCGCCTTAAAACCCTCTCCCGGCATAGAGCCTCCTCTCAGTATTTCGTTCGACGCGCACACTATACTCTATATTTAGATGTTTGTCTAAATATCTAATACAGGAATATCTAAAGAACATTCGTTCGTATTTAGCTACAATGGAAGTTGAAGCAGATGGGCCAGCTCCCTCTACCCAAGAAGGAGATGGACTATGAGTATTGACGATGTCCTGACGTTGTTATTACTTGTAATCGCGGCCGTGGAGCTCGGCATCCACATTGGAGGTCGAATGAAATAGCCGCCCACGCGTAATGCGAAGACGGCCACTTCTCACGCCAAAAACGTGTTTCGGAGTTGGCTAACCCGCGGCAACGGGTGCCATCTGCTTCATCTTATGAGAATCCCCGTCTCATTTCAACAAGCCCCAAGGGCTCAAATGGAATCGCGATAATACCTATAATGGCGATAGCTAAAACACGATTTGTTTCCCCATCGGAGGATATCCATGACCGAAACCATAGCCGCTTCACCCATCGAGACGCGCGACACCAAGCTCGAGATCATCATGGGCCGCGAGGCACTCAACAAACTCGCCGCTGCCACGGTGCTGGTAC
>CAJMOL010000212.1 GCA_905215095.1 uncultured bacterium
TGCGAGCATGAACGGTACGTACGGGACCTGAATTCTTGGCCATGAATAGCCCTCCTCTTAACAACCTGCATCGATAATAAACGAACGGCTGTTCGTGGTCAACCGTTCAGGCCAATCATATGCAGGCGGTCTTTCCAAAACCCAACCAAACGCTGACCAAACACTGACCAAAAACTTGACCGCAGGCGAACCAAGCAAGGCAAGACAAACATGAATACGCCAACTACCTGCACAAAGAGCAAATTCGCCAGAGGTCCCTATCTCCACAATTAAGGGGCCCGGAGGCCCCTTAAAACACGTCTATTCCATAGAATCGAGCACGTAGACAATGCGGCCCAGTGCCTCCGCGACCGCATGGGCACGAACACACGAACGGTCGCCCTCATAGTGGCAGCGCACAGAGTCCACGACCGGCACGCCCCCATCGGCGGAACGATGCGCCCAGCCAATATAGAAAGTGCCCGCCGGATCGTCCTCAGTGCCACCGCCGGGGCCGGCATAACCCGTTGCGCTCACTGCAATATCGCTCTGGTACAGCTCCAGCGAACCCACCGCCATCGCGCGCGCGGTCTGATGCGACACCGCGGTATAGCGGTCGAGCGTCTCTTGATCAACGCCGAGCACGCGATGCTTAATCTCGTCGCAGTACGTCACCGCACCGCCGCGCAGCACCGCCGAAGCGCCGGGGATATCGGCAATCGTCGAGGCGATCATACCCGCCGTCAGCGACTCAGCCGTCGAAACCGTCACGCCCCGAGCGCTCGCGCGCTCGACAATATCACGCGTCAGCTCCTCGTTATGTGCGGAAATCTGCTCAAAAGAGTCCGTCATACCCACCAGGACCTAGACCGAAAAGACGATCTTGCGGCAGTTCCAGAAGTACTGGGCGCCCGAGATAACGGTCAGGACAACGGCAACGGCGTACAGGAAGCGCGACACCGAATAGACACCGAGCAGCAGCGACACCGGCCCCAGCTGGAGACCGGCCATCGCAAAGACGCACAGATAGCCGCAGATGGAGACCATCGTGGTCGCCGTCTTGTACTTGCCAAGCTTATCGGCGGCAACGACCACACCGGCCGCACTCGCGACCATGCGCAGGGCGCTCACCAGCAGCTCGCGGAACAAGATAATGAACACCGACCACACGGTTACGGTACCAAAATCCAAGAACAGAAGCAGAGCCGAGAACACGAGCAACTTATCGGCGATGGGATCCAGGAACTTACCGAAGTCGGTGATCTCGTTGCGCGAACGAGCCAGGTAGCCATCAACCTTATCGGTGCACGACAGGATGACGTACAGAACAAAGGCGGCAGCGGCGAGCGGGCCGTCGAAGGTGCTCAAATCCGTACCGGCAACGCTTGTGTGAGACAGCGCCGACACGATCATGAACACCGGGATAAAGACGATGCGAACGCACGTCACGATGTTGGCGGGCGTCCAGACACTCGTCAGTTCCTTATTGCTCTCGTTAGCCACGACGCTCTCCTACTCCACAACATGACCGATAAGCTCATAGCAGAAGCTATCGGTAAACTCGACCGTCAGAATATCGCCCACAGATGCCTCGCTGGCATCCAGATGCACCGCGCCATCGGAATCGGGCGCCTGGAACCAGGCATGTCCGATGAGCTCGGCACCGTCTTCGGTCTCCTCGATACCGTCGACGATCACCTGGGCGCGTTCGCCCACATGTGCGGCAGTTGCAGCAAAACCGAGCGACTCGGCCAGGTCCATGGCCTCCTGGGCGCGCTCGAGCTTAACCTCTTCGTCAACCTGACCTTCCATCTTAGCAGCCAGGCTGCCCTCCTCCTGCGAGTAGGCAAAGACGCTCGTGTAGTCAAAGCCGACGGTGTCCATAAAGTCAATGAGATCGCGGAACTCGTCGTCGGTCTCGGTCGGGAACCCTACCATGGCCGTGGAGCGGATCACGATACCGGGGATGCGCTCGCGCAGGTCGCGGAACAGGTCCTCGAGCTCCTGGCGCGAACCGGAGCGGCGCATGGCCTTGAGGATGCGCGCGTCGCAGTGCTGCACGGGGATATCGATATAGGGCAGCACCTCGGGCGTATCGCGAATGGTTTCGATAAGCTCGTCGGTCATGCCCTCGGGCTGCAGGTAGAGTACGCGGACCCACACGTTATGAGGACGCACCGCCTCAGCAACGGCCTGCAGCAGCTGCGCCAGATTGCGCGGCGCGCCCTCAGCGAGGTCCTCGTCGGCAAAGTCGGTACCCCAGATGCCCGTGTCCTGACCGATCAGAACGATCTCGCGCACGCCACCGGCGACCAGGTCGCGCACCTCGGAGATAATGCTCTCGGCATTGCGCGAGTGATAACGACCGCGGATATACGGGATCATGCAGAAGCTACAGAAGCGGTTGCAGCCATCGGAAATCTTGACGTAGGCGACAGCACCCTCGACGGTACGTTTGACCTGCGGGATATAGGCTGCAATCTCGCGCTCGACACCCAGCACGCCATCGATGACCGCCACGATGCCGTCCTCCTCGTCGGCCTTCACAAAGGCAGCGACCTCGGGCAGCTCGTCAGGTAGGTCATCGCCATAGCGCGACGGCACGCAGCCGCACATGACGATGGGGCAAGAACGAACGCCGTCCTGAACCTCGTTGGCGAGTTCGAGCGTGGTCTCGATGCTCTCGGAAGTTGCGGAGGCGAGGAACGAGCAAGTATTGACGATGGCAATATCGGCATCCTGCGGGTCGAATGCCTCCTCGTAGCCCGCGGCGGTCAAAAGAGAACGCATGCGGTCAGTGTCAACCTCGTTCTTAGCGCACCCGAGGGTGATGTAGAGCACGGAGCCCAACGGTGTATCCATGTTGGAGAGCGGTCCTTTCGATTGATATTAGCGGTAGTTGGTGAACTGCAGCGGCTGGCCGTAGTCCTGGTCGCGCAGGAACTGGATCACGGACTGCAACGCGTCCTTCGAAGCAGAGGAAACACGCAGTTTGTCGGCCTCGATGGTCACCTTGACCTTGAGCTTTTGGTCCTTGATGTCCTTGTTGATCTTCTTGGCGGTCGCTTGGTCGATACCCTCGACGATATGGCCGAGCACGCGCACGGTGCCGCCCGATGCCGCCTGCGGAGCATCCCACGAGACGGCCTTGAGGTCGATGCCGCGCTTGATGAGCTTGGAGCTCAGCACGTCGACAATCTGCTTGGAGACAAAGTCGGCCGGGGCGTTGATCGTAAAGAGCTTGTCGCCCTTCGAAAGCTCGATCGTGGCGCCGGAATCCTTAAGGTCATAGCGCTGGGAAATCTCGCGCGTGGTCTGCTGGAAGGCATTGTCGACCTCCTGCATATTGACCTCGGACACGACGTCGAAGCTGGAATCTTTAGCCATGGTTAATCCTCTCAAAATCGAATTTAATAAAGCCATCATGTTAGGCCATATAGAAAAATAGGTTAGCACGATTCATCTGAAAATCGTGCTAACCCAAAAACATCTACGTAGGCAAAACGCGTCCTATTCAGATGACGACGAC
>CAJMOL010000213.1 GCA_905215095.1 uncultured bacterium
AATCATAACGTGCTGGCTGTCCCAGATTTTGTCACGGAAGAGCTGGCCAGGCTCGCCGCTGAATACTGCGTCGACGTGGTCATTGTTCTCAAAGAGATAGGGCAGGGAGAACACATTGAAGGTGGATTCGAGCTTTGCGACAGAGCTGGAGCCGAGCAGGCCGGAGTCGACCGTGCCCATCGTCAGGCCCTCGGCCATCTCGCCCTCGGAGCCGAGCGCGCCGTCGGTAAAGATGTCGATCTGAACAGCGCCCTTGGTGTTCTCTTCCACCAGACGCTCAAACTCGGCAAGACCGGTATAGAAGAAAGAGTTCTTGTTGTGGCCCGTGCCGACCTTGATCGTCACGTAGGTGTCGCGGGTGCCGTCCTCATTGACGGTGTTGGACTGGTCGCCGTTGGGGGTGGCTTCCTTCGCGCCGCACGCTGCAAGAGACAGTACCATAACGGCGGAAAGCAGGATGCTCAGGAACTTTTTCATGGTAGTAACTCCTTTTTTAATCTTTTTATAGTGGACGGATCGAAAGGGGAGTGCTTACTTTTTGATGTTCAGTGCGGCGTCGACGATATCGGTCGTGTCGATGCCCATGCACTTGCGCAGATAGGCGCGGTCGCCGACCTCACCGAAGCGGTCCTGAATGCCGAGACGGTGCATCTTGCAGGGGCACTGCTCAGCGAGCACCTCGGCGACGGCGCTGCCGAGGCCGCCGATGACGGAGTGGTTCTCGACCGTGATGATCGCGCCGGTCTCCTTGGCCGCGCGGACAACGGTGTCCGCGTCGATGGGCTTGATGGTGTGCATGTTGATAACGCGCGCCTGCACGCCCTGATTGGCCAGGACCTCCGCGGCCTCAAGGCACTGCGTGAGCATCACGCCGGAGGAGATGATCGTCACGTCCTTACCCTCACGCAGGGTGTCGGCCTTGCCGAGCACGAACTTGTAGTCCACGCCGTAATACGGCTCGATGCCGGCGCGGTCATAGCGCAGGTAGACGGGGCCCTCCAGCTTGATGAGCTCGGGCAGCATCTGGCGAAGCTGCACGCCGTCGAACGGCTCCACGATCGTCATGTTGGCGACGGGGCGGAACACGCCGATGTCCTCATAGCCCTGATGCGTGCCGCCGTTGACCTCGGCCTGAATGCCGGGGGAGACGCCAACGAGCACGGCGTTGAGCTTGCTGTACGCAAGGGAGATCGTCACCTGATCGACGACGCGGCGGCTCATGAACGGGCCAAAGGACTGGGTGAACGGCTTTTTGCCGCTCACGGCAAGTCCGGCTGCCACGCCGACCATGTTGGCCTCGGCGATGCCGACGTCAAAGCTGCGCTCGGGGAATGCCTTGTCGAAATCCTGTGTCGCCGTATACTTGCGGGAGTCGGAATTGACCAGACAGATCCGGTCATCAGCGCTGGCCATCTCGATCAGAGTGTCGCAAAACACTTTCTTCAAATCTTCTTTTGCCATACCTTTTTCTGACCTCCCTTACTCTTTGTCAATGTCGTTGAGCGCTTCGGCGAGATCGTCGGCGCTCACGGAGAGCGAATGGCTCATCGTCGTGCCCTCAATCCGCTTCCAGCCCTTGCCCTTGACCGTGTGCATCACGATCATGTTGGGCTTGTCCGTGCACGTCTTTGCGGCTTCGACGGCATCGTAGATTGCCTGCACGTCGTGGCCGTTGACCTCCTGCACGTTCCAGCCGAACGCGCGCCACTTCTCGCCTGCGTCGAGCAGGGAGTTGACCTCGTCGACCGACGCGTCGATCTGCTGCCCGTTGAGGTCAAGGAAGCAGGTCAGCGAGCCGAGCTTCATCTGAGCAGCATACATGCCGGCTTCCCAGATCTGCCCTTCCTGGCTTTCGCCATCACCGATGATGCAGTAGACGCGGGCACCGTTGCCGTCGATCCGGTCAGCGAGCGCCATGCCGACGGCGGCGGACAGGCCCTGACCGAGGGAACCGGTCGTCATGTCGATGCCGGGGGTGAGCAGGCGGTCGCAGTGGCTGGGAAGCATCGTGCCGGGCTTATTGAGCGTATAGATCTCTTTCATGTCGAAAAAGCCCTTGAGCGCGAGGATCGCGTACAGACCCGGGCCGCCGTGACCCTTGGAGAGGACCAGACGGTCGCGGCCGGCCATTTTGGGGTTCGCGGGATCGATGTTCATCTCTTCATAGTAGAGGACCGTCAGTGCGTCAACGATATCCAGTGCGCCGCCGACGTGGCCCTTGCCAAGGCTTGCGATGCACTTCATGGTGACCCGGCGGGCCTCCTTGGCGATATCGTTCAGTTCTTGAACGCTGTGTTTCATGGAATTGCTCCTTTCCTGAAATTACTCGACGTCCATGCCATCCTTATAGAAGTCACCAAACAGCTCCTGCAGAGAGGGCATGTCCTCGGGGATCGGACGAGCGACCCAGGTGGTGTTCATGTAGTGCTTGAGCGCGATGTTCTCGGAGACGATGTTGCCGCCCCAAGTGCCGCAGCCCATGGAGGACGTCGGGGGCATGCCGTTGGTCGCGCTGCCCGCGTTGCCCTTGTTGTTGGGCTGACGGACCATGATGCGGGACACGGGAGCCATCATGGCGAGACGATGGATGTGATCGTCATCGAACGAGTAGATGCCGCAGGAGTGGCCCTTGCCGCCGACCTCATAGATGGCGCGCACCATGTCGAGCGCGTTCTCGAACTCGCCGTCGTACTTAAACAGCGCCATGAGGGTGGTCAGCTTCTCGCTGGAGAAGAGGTGCTCCTTGCCAATGTTCTCGCGGCCGCCGCCGGTGACAGCAATGAACTTGCGGTCCGCGGGGATCTCGAAGCCGGCTTTCTCGGCGAGCTTCTGGGGCGCGATGGCGACTGTGTCGGGCAGACGGTGGCCGGTCTCATCCCACATCACGAGCTTGAGCTTCTCAGCCTCGTCCGCGTTGGCGATGTAAGCGCCTTCCTTGACCAGAGCCTTGACGAAATCGTCATAGACGGAGGCGTGGCAGACGATGTTGCCGTCGCAGGAGCAGCCGGAACCGAAGTCGGAGGTCTTGGAGATGCGGCAGTTCATGGCGACCTCAGCGATACGCTCGGGCGTGTTCGCCGTCTCATCGATGACCTCGGTGGCGTTGCCGGCGCCGGAACCGAACGCGGGCGTACCGGAGGAGTAAGCGGACTTGACCATCGGGCGGCCGCCGGTGGCGATGACGAGGTTCGCGCGCTTCATCAGCTCCTGCGAAACGGAGATGCTCGGCTCTTCGATCACCTGGAAGATGTCGGCGGGCGCGCCCTCCTTGACCAGAGCCTCACGCATGAGGTTTACGCACTTGGTCGTGACCTTCTTGGCGCGCGGATGGGGGGAGAAGATGACGACGTCGCGGGCCTTGACGGCGTAGATGCCCTGACCGGCCGGCGTCAGGCAGGGGTTCGTGGTGGGAACGAGGGATGCGATTACGCCGACAGGCTTGGCGTACTTCACAAGGCCCTTTTCCTTATTCTCTTCAATGATGCCG
>CAJMOL010000214.1 GCA_905215095.1 uncultured bacterium
GCGGCTCGCCAGGCGCGACCACAGACAGGCGCGGTAGCCTTCTTCGAGCTCGCCCTCAAATGTAGCGCGGCCTTTCAGGCGGCGGACATGCGAAAGTCCGAGGCGTTTAAGCTCATCGGCGAGTGCGGACTCAAAGCCCTCGGGGCAGCTTGCGTAAAATTCCATGGGTGACCTCTCTGGTTGCGTCGCTCCATTATATGATGGATGCTTCGTTTGCCCTTATCCTCGAAAGGAACCCATATGATTGATGCGTGCCCCGATTCCGCCGTGCTCTTTTTTGACGTGGACGGCACGCTGACGTCGTTCGATCCCGACGATATGACCGATAAGGACTTTTCGGCGGTTCGCCCCTCGCAGATGGTCGTCGAGGCGTTTCATCGTCTGCGCGACGCGGGGCACAAGGCGTTTATCTGCACGGGTCGCCCCCTGTGGCTCATCGCGGACAGCTTGCGTGCGCTCGACCCCGCGGGCATCGTTGCCATGGCAGGCGCCACGCTCGAGGTCGAGGGCCGCGTGGTGCATGAGGACTGCTTTGGCGAGGACGTTATCGAGGAGCTTGCACGCCGTATGGCCGCGGCAGGGATTGAGGCCTTTTTCGAGACCAACGTGGCTACTTTTGCCCTGGAACCCGCGGGTGTTGAGCAGTCGTCTCTGATCGGCACTTCTGTGGTGCACAGCACCGAGGAAATGCGCGTCGACGGCCGTCTGCGCGTGGGCAAGGTAGGCATCGTCGCGAGCGACCTGGCTCGCGTAGCCAACGATGATGGCTTTATCGATCGCGAGTTTGAGCTGTGCAACACCGGTGGTCAGAATCGCGAGCTGAGCCCCAAGGGCATCGACAAGGGCGTGGGCGTGGCGCGAGCGCTGGCGTATCTGGGCCGCGAGGGAAATGCGCGCACCTTTGGCTTTGGCGATTCGGGCAACGACCTGGGCATGCTCGCTGCCGTCGAGACGGCTGTCGCCATGGGCAACGCCATGCCTGAGGTCAAGGCGGTCGCCGACTACGTGACCGACGATGTCGCACACGACGGCACCGTCACGGCGATGCAGCATTTCGGCCTCATCTAATGAATCCCGCATTCTGACGTTTGCCTAAACTGCGGCTCTTTGCTTTTGCATGCTCAATCGATTTATCAAACCAAACACTAAAGCGTTTATACCGTTCGCCGAGAAGATAAAAAACCGCAGTTCACGCCTTGATAAACGTAGGTAAAGTGTTTAGCAGTTTATCGGCCGTATGCTAACGAAAGGAATCAGGCAGATGGCAATCAAGGTGTTCGCTGACGGTGCAAACCTCGAGGGCATGCTCGACATGTACGAGAACGGCAACGTTCAGGGTTTCACGACCAACCCGTCCCTTATGAAGAAGGGCGGCGTGACGGATTACCGCGCGTTTGCCAAGGAGGTCCTGGCCCACATCACCGATGTATCCGTCTCGTTTGAGGTCTTTGTCGATGACGTCGAGACCATGGAGGTCGAGGCCCGCGAGATCGCTACCTGGGCCGAGAACGTCTACGTCAAGATTCCGTGCGTGACCACCAAGGGCGAGTCCACCGCCGAGCTGGTGCGCAAGCTTTCGGCCGACGGCATCAAGGTCAACGTCACCACCATCTTTACGCCTAAGCAGGTTGACGAGATGGTCGAGGCCGTTGACACCGAGACGCCGTCCATCATCTCGCTCTTTGCCGGCCGCATCGCCGACACCGGCGTCGACCCCATTCCGTTTATGACGGAGTCGGTCAAGAAGGCCGCCGCCAAGCCCAACTGCGAGGTCCTGTGGGCGTCCACACGCGAGCTCATCAACATCTACCAGGCCGAAGCCTGCGGTTGCCAAATCATCACGGTGCCCAACAGCATCCTGGCCAAGCGCAAGAACATCGGCCGCGACCCGTACGAGGTCTCGCTCGACACCGTGCGCGGCTTTGCCAAGGATATCGCCTCGCTCGGCTTTCATATTCTGCCGTAAGCAAGGGTACCCCCTGTAGCGACGTGCAAAATCGCGAGTATTCAGCAAGGTAAAGGCTTTTACCAGCTAGATAAAGCACGGAACAGCCCCCGTTTTGGCTCTGATGATGCTAAAACGGGGGCTGTTTTTGACTTTATTGCCTCTGAGGGGCGTTCGGAGCGGCGGAATTTGCAGAATACTCGCGATTTTGCACGTCGCTGCAGGGGGCACCCTTGCTTTGGCGGTTTACTTCCCCTGCACCATGGTGAGCGAGATCTTCTTGCGGTCGCGATCGACCTTTTCGACCCACACCTTGACCGTGTCGCCGACGCGCACTACGTCGCTGGGGTGCTTGACGAAGCGGTTAGCCAGCTTGGAGATGTGTACGAGGCCGTCCTGGTGCACGCCCACGTCGACGAAGGCGCCAAAGTCCACAACGTTGCGCACCGTGCCCTTGAGCTCCATGCCGGGCTCCAGGTCATCGATGGAAAGTGCCGAGCGGCTAAAGACCACCTCGGGCGCGTCGTCGCGCGGGTCGCGGCCGGGCTTCTTGAGCTCGTTGACGATGTCGATGAGCGTGAGGGTGCCGCAGTCCAGGTCGCTTGCCAGCGCCGAGATGCTGCCCAGACGGCGCTCAATGTCGGGCACGCCGCCACGGCTGAGCTCGCTGGCTTTAACGCCTGCGCGCTCCAGGACGGACGTGGCCACCTCGTAGCTTTCGGGGTGGACGCTCGTCGCGTCGAGCGGGTTCTTGCCGCCGCTGATGCGCAGGAAACCCGCGGCGTTGAGGTATGCCTTGGGTCCCAGCTTGGGGACCTTCTTAAGCTGGCGGCGATCGGTAAAGGCGCCGTTTTCCTCGCGGTAGGCCACGATGTTTTTGGCCACGCTCGGCGTGATGCCCGATACGTATCCCAGCAGGCTTGCGCTTGCGGTGTTCACGTCGACGCCCACGCGGTTGACGACGTCCTCCACCACGTGGCCCAGGGTGCGCGAGAGCTCGGCCTGGTCAAGGTCGTGCTGGTACTGGCCCACGCCGATGGACTGGGGCGGAATCTTGACGAGCTCTGCCAGCGGGTCTTGCAGGCGACGGCCCAGGCTCATGGCGCCACGCACGGTGACGTCCAGGTCGGGATACTCCTGGCTCGCGAGCTCGGAGGCGGAGTACACCGACGCGCCGGCCTCGTTAACAATGGTGTATCGCAGCCCAGGCGCCTGCTCGGCAATGAACTCCGAGACGACTTCCTCGGTCTCGCGGCTGGCGGTGCCGTTGCCGATGACGACGGTGTTGACACCGTCCTTTTTGACGAGGCGGGCGAGCTCGCGTTTGGTGCCGGCGACGTCGTGGCGCGGCTTGGTGGGGTAGACCACGCCGTGGTCGAGTAGCTTGCCGGTCTCGTCCATGACGGCGACCTTGCAGCCGGTGCGGTAGCCCGGGTCGAGCGCGAGCACGCGGGCGCCACGGACGGGGCGTGCCGAGAGCAGGCCTTCGAGATTCTTGGCAAAGACGTTGATGGCCTCGGTCTGGGCGCGGAC
>CAJMOL010000215.1 GCA_905215095.1 uncultured bacterium
CCGCCGGCGAGCGAGCCATCGAAGTCTACGAAACCCTCCAAGCCGACATCAACAACGTCATCGCCACCAAAGCCAACGCCCTCATCGCCAGCATCAAAGAGTAGCCCATTTGGGACGGGGCCTTATAGCCACACAACCCCTTCTCATAAGTTGCGGTGAAATAGGGACTGTTTATACGATAAAAGCCGTAAATCAATCCATATTTCACCGCAACTCATGGAGTTGAGGATGATTTAGCTAGTTGCGAAGGGCGTTGTCTAGGGTGGACGCTACGACCAGAGGGTCGTCGGTGCCGGCAAAGAGGCGGATGGTGCTCCCCTGCTTGCCACGCGGAGCCGAAAGGCGCGTTGCTGCGCCGCCGGCGGGCGATGTGCGGAACTCCCCCGGCAAAGCATCGAACAGCTCGCCCGCGCTGCATTCGATAAGGTCAAATTCAACTGCCGGGCCAAAGCCGTGCTCGAGGATTCCCGTTGCAACCGCATGGTCGGGATGCGAGCTCAATCCGGGGTAGCGCACGTCGCGCACCATCTCGTTCGCGGCCAAATATTCAGCCAGCGCACGGGCGCGATCGAAGTGCGCCTGCATGCGGGTGTCGAGCGTGTCGAGCCCGTACTCTAGAACCTCAGCTTCAACGGAGGACAAGTCGAGCGCGGCCATTCCGGACCCCTCAAGCAGGGCATGCGCGCACTCGGCAGCAGCATCCACACGATGGCGCTTGAGCTGCGAGCGTGCGACCGATACGGCAACGAGCTTGCGAGGAGCCTTACCGGCGCACACACGGTCGAGTGCCTCAAGCGACAGGACGGCACCCAAACGCAGCGGATCGCACCCAAAGAGGCCGGCCACGGTGTTATCCACCACGAGCAGCACATGAGCCTCACGCGCTGCGCGGCCTAACGCGCGCAGATCGGGCACACGCAGACCAAACCCGCCGATAGAATTGACGAACCACCACAGGTGCGGCCCCTCGGCATCAAGCGAGGCATCAAAGCCCTCGGACGCGGCAACAAATACCTCGGCGCACGAATCCTCCACCAGCACAACATCGCGGCCATCAAAGCCACGAGCAAACGCATCGGCAAAGTCGTCCGCAAAAGCCACCAGGCGGTCACCGGGACGCACAATACCCAACAGCGACAACGCCGCCGGCACGTGAGGGGCCTCAACAAGACGCGCATCACGCGCGCCAGCCCTTACAGCCCAGGCCTCTTCTAGCTGCTGTACATCCACAAGGCACCACCCCTTCATAAACAAAAACCCACGATGCGGATGTTTCCCGCATCGTGGGCAACGGCTGCAGTATAGCGCCGATATGCGACGAATCGCCTAGATGTTGAGCGCGTGGTAGGTCACACTCGCACCCGGAGCATCAACGGACACGCCATAGGTCTCGGGATAGATGCGCGTCGAAAACACGAGCGCACCTTCGTTCACAAACACCTCGACCGACGAGACATCGCCAACAATGCGAACGTTGCGAACCTCGTCGACGGGCTCCCAGCGCACGGTACGACCGCAGCCGGCAGAAGCGCGACTCTCATCGGTAAATCGCATCTCAAAGCGCGAGGGCAGTTCGCCCTCGGCGGGCATAAACGCCAGCTTAAGCTCGCCATCAACGGTCGAGGTGAACGCGCCGTTGACACCGTCGGCAACAACGTCAAAGCAGGTATCGCCGGCAACCTCCAACGAGCCCTCCCCCACACGCACCGAGGCATAATGGTGCTCGATCTCGCGCGCCGGCTGCTGCAGCACCACGCCGCCAGCACCGGCCGTAAGCTCTCGCGGCACCGTCATGCAGTGCTGCCAGCCACACGCCACAGTGGGGTCGTTGCCATAGATCGGCTCATCGGGCATGCCCATCCAGCCGATCAGAATGTGACGACCGTCCTCGGCCGTGAACTCCTGCGGAGCATAGAAATCAAAACCGGCGTCCCACAGGCGGAACTCGCCCAGCTCATAAGCGTCCTTGCCACCAGTGATGTCGCCCGATACAGGCATGTAGCCAGCGGCATACACGTTGCCGCGGTCCCAACGACCGCCCTCCAGCCCCTGGGGCGAGAAGGACAGCCACTTCGCCGGAACACAGCCATCCACCTCGAGCCCAAGGTATCCCGGGCACTCCCACATAAAGCCAAAGCGCTCGGGCGTGGAAACGCGGCTTTCGAGCTCCCAGCTCAGCATATCGGCCGAGCCATACACCAAGATCTCGCCCACATCGCGCCCGGCACCTTCGCCGTGCATCGCACAAAAACGGCTTTCGACATGCGGCCCGTCCACGCGACGACGCGCGCCCAGCACCATGTGGTAACGCCCATCATCATCGCGCCACACCTTGGGATCACGCACGTGGCAGGTCAGATCGTCGGGATAATCCTCGGACGCCAGCACCACGCGCTTTTGGCTGAACTCCCGACCGGCAAGGCCATCAACGCTCTCGACATAAACAGTATCGGCGCGACGGCCGGTATTGACGTAGTCGTACGTGCCGTCCGCATCGGAAAGCTTAACGTTGCCCGTATAGAGCACGCGAATGCGGCCGTCCTCGGCAAGCGCGGAGCCTGAATACACGCCATGGCAATCGAACGGCTCGTCGGGCAGCAGCGGGGCGCCAACATATTCCCAGTTCATAAGGTCGCGGCTTGTGGCATGGCCCCACATCTTTACGCCGCCGTTCACATCAAACGGGGCATACTGGAAGTACGCGTGAAACACGCCGCCCGCTTGGCAAAGACCGTTGGGGTCGTTGAGCCAGCCCGCCGGCGGCATAATATGGAAGCGCTGGCCATACGCGCCATGACCGCACTCAGAGGCGGCGGCGTCAACAGCGGCGACCAGCTTTGCAAGGTCGCGACCAAGTGCATTAGACATATCAAAGTCCTAACGGATCGAAAGTAACAAGACACCAGAGATCGGCACCAGATACGGGAAACGCCCGCGAGCATACGACCCGCGGGCATCCCCTCAATCAAAAGCTCTTAGGCCTGCTCGGAAGTCTTGGACTCGTCCTTGTACAGGACAAACGAGACGGCAAAGGAAACCAGCGCGGCGACCGCAAACATGATCACGTACTGCACGGGCTGGGCCAGGCACAGCAGGATACCGAAGATACCCGTAACGCCCGTGCCGGAGGCGGCCAGCGAAGTGAGCGCGCAGACCAGGGCACCGCAGCCACCACCGATGCAGCCGGCGATGAAGGGCTTAAAGAAGCGCAGGTTCACACCGAAGATGGCAGGCTCGGTAATACCCATGAAGGCGGACAGGGCCGAAGGAAGCGCCAGGCCCTTGATCTTGGCATCGCGGGTCTTAAAGGCAACGGCGAGTGCGGCACCACCCTGGGCGATGTTGGCGGCACTGGCGATGGGCAGCCAATAGGTCACGCCGTACTGGGCGAGCTGGCCCAGGTCGATGGCGGTGTACATCTGATGGATACCGGTAACAACGGTCGGTGCATATAAACTACCCATGATCAGACTTC
>CAJMOL010000216.1 GCA_905215095.1 uncultured bacterium
CGAGGTGATGGCGACCTTTTTGCCATAGCAGGCGTTGAGCAGCGTGGACTTGCCGGCGTTGGGGCGTCCGACCAGGGCTACGAAGCCGCTGCGAAAACCGGGTTCAACGTCGCCAAAGCCCGCGAGGCTATCGTCCTCGTCGCACAGGGCGTCGAGCTCCTCGTCGCTCATGCCCTCAAACGGATCGAATTCCTCGACTTCCTCGTATGCTTCGGCCGCTTCGGCATCCGCCGCATCCAGGACCTCGTCGTCCAAAATTTCATCGATAGGCTGCATAGTGTCGGACATGAAAATCCCTTTCTAGATAAAGCCGAGCGCGTGGGCAAATACCAGCAAGCCCACAATCGCGGCGGTGATGGAAAGAACGTATACGGAGGCGGCGGCGATATCCTTCGCGCGCTTTGCCAGCGGATGGAGCTCCTGGGTCGCCAGATCGACAATCGCCTCCATGGCGGTGTTGCATAGCTCGCCGTGAATCACCAGGCCACAACAGATGATAATCGTGGCCCACTCGGCAATGTCGAGCCCCACGATGCAGCCGGCAATGACGGTGCACACGCCCGCAACGAGCATGACCTTAATATTGCGCTCGGTCTTGACGGCGGTGACGAAGCCCTCCATGGCGTATGAGAACGACTTTAAAAAGGACGGATGGTCCTTGTTCGATCCGGGAATCATAGACGGCTCCTAGTCATGGGCATGATTGGTTATGGGGCCGACGTGGACGAGTTTGGGGTCCTCGCCGCGCTCAAGCGCCAGGTCGCGCAGGATGGCATCCTCGCGTGCCTCCATGACCTCGGCCTCATCGTCCTCGATGTGGTCGTAACCCAGCAGGTGCAGCATGCCATGCACGAGCATCAGTCGGCACTCATCGGCGGGGCTGTTGCCAAAGCCGGGGGCCTGGCGGGCAATGACCTGCGGGGCCAGGATAATATCGCCGAGCTCGAGCGTCTCGTCGGCGGGAATGTCCTCGTCAAAGGCCGAGTCGCATTCAAACGAGAGCACGTCGGTCGTGCGATCGATGCCACGCCACTCAAGATTGAGCTCGTGCATCTCGTCCTCATCGACATACGAAAGGGAAATCTCGACCTCACGCTCAACACCCTCGGCGGCAAGCACAACTCCGCAGATGTGCTCCACCTCCTGGGCATCGAGCAGCGTATCGAGCTCGGCATCGTTGCTGATCAATACACTCAACGGGACTCCTTTCGGTCGCGCGAGCGCTGCTCACGCACGTCATCATAAGCATCGTAGGCCTCGACGATGCGCCCCACCAAGGCATGGCGCACCACGTCGGCGCGCTCCAGGTGAGAAAACGCCACATCGTCGACGCGACCCAAAATCCTTTCGATATCGGCAAGACCGCCGCGACGACCCACCAGGTCACGCTGGCTCAGGTCGCCGGTAATCACGAACTTGGAATTAAAACCCAGGCGCGTCAGGAACATCTTCATCTGCTCGGGCGTCGTGTTTTGTGCCTCATCGAGCAGCACAAAGGCATCACTCAGCGTTCGACCGCGCATGTAGGCGAGCGGGGCGATCTCGATCACGCCACGCTCCATAAGCTCATCGGTGCGTTCGCGATCCATCATGTCAAAGAGGGCATCATAGAGCGGACGCATATACGGGTCGATCTTTTCCTCGAGGGTGCCGGGCAAAAAGCCCAAGTTCTCCCCCGCCTCGACAACCGGACGCGTCAAGATCAAGCGGCCCACCTCGTGACGCTTGAGTGCGGCAACAGCGAGCGCCATGGCCAGATAGGTCTTACCGGTACCGGCAGGACCCAAGCCAAACGTGATGGTATGCGAGCGAATGGCATCCACGTAGCGCTTTTGGCCGAGCGTCTTGGGGCGGATGACGCGACCGCGATACGACAGCAGCACGTCATCGCGCAGCGACGAGGCATTATGCTCGCCGTCGCGCAGAACGGCCAGACAACGCGAGACGTCTTCGGCAGAAAGCGTGCGCCCGGCAGCAGCCTCACGAAAGGCATGCTCGAAAAAACGCGCGACCAGCTCAACCTCGTCCGGATCGCCGCTCACGGCAACGCTGTCACCGCGGGCAACCACATGGGCGCGCACCAAGTTCTCGAGTGCACGAAGGGCGCCATCGCCGGCGCCCAAAACGCGCGAGGGGTCGATACCCTCGGGAACGGTAAGTCTAATCTTCGAGGCTTCCATGAACCTCCCTGCGTGCATGGACCAAGCCGGAATCATCGACTCCGATGATAGCAACATCGAGCAGGCACGGGGCTGTAAGTCCACAGGTATCGTCAAGACGGGCATGATGGAACGAGCCAAGCGTCAGGTTGTCACCATACTCGAGCACGGCACGCTCGACCGTGCCCACGCGGCGGCGGGCATCGGCGATCGCAAGCTCCTGTGCGGCGGCGCGCATGCGACGGCTGCGATCGGCCATGACCTCAGGGGGTACCTGGTCGGGCATGTCGGCGGCGAGGGTGCCGGGGCGCTTGCTGTAGCGGAACACGTGCATACGCGAGAAACCCACACGGCGGCACAGCGCCAGCGACTCCTCGAACTCCTCGTCCGTCTCACCAGGAAAACCGACGATGACATCGCACGAAAGGGACGCCTGGGGCAAGTTGGCGCGAATCATACGCACCGTGTCCTCAAAGGCCTCGGCGCTATAGGGACGGCCCATGCGATGCAGGGTCGCCGTGCAGCCGGACTGCACGGGCAGGTGCAAAAACGGGGCGATACGCTGCGGGTAGCGCGCCATAACCTTAAGCAGGCGCTCGGAGATATCCATGGGCTCGACCGAGGAAATGCGCACATGCGGAATAGACGTGCGCTCCATGATGGCCTCGAGCAGCTCATCGATTTCGACGTGCTCGTCGGTCGCGCTCTTGCCATCGTAGGCACCCAGGTTCACACCGGTCAGCACCACCTCGGGCACGCCGGCCTCCTGGGCCTCGCGAACTTGCTCGAGCACGGACTCGACGGGCACGGAGCGCTCGGGGCCGCGCGCCTTCCACACAATGCAATAGGTGCAGCGATGGTTGCAGCCATCCTGAATCTTCACGCCCAGGCGAGAGCGACCGAGCGCATCGACCACCTCGCCATCGCTGCAGGCGGGAACGCTATCGGACTCAACACCCAGCACCTCGCAAACACGTTCGGCGACATCTATCTTGGACGGCTCGGCAATCACGCGATCCGAAAGCTCCGACAGCTCCTCGGGATGCAAATTGACCACGCATCCGGTCACGACCACATAGGGCTCGTTTGGATGGGCCAGCGCATGACGGACGGCCTTACGGGTCTTAGCCTCGGCCTCGCCCGTAACGGCACAAGTGTTAATGACGATCAGATCGGCATCCTGGGGCTCCACAATAGCAAAGCCCAAGCGCATAAGATCGGCAGTGATACGGTCAGACTCAACCCGGTTGACACGGCAGCCGAGGTTGACGACGGAAATATGGGGTGCGAGCACGCGGGCTCCTT
>CAJMOL010000217.1 GCA_905215095.1 uncultured bacterium
CTACCTGGTGGCGCGCCTGTGCTCCAAGATGGGCATCGACGTCACCGCGGCATCCGAGCCCGGCGAAGGCTTCGTCGTCACGTTTGCCTTCTCAACCAACAAGTTCCAATATTTCGAGTAACGCACGCGGCAGACGTCTGCCTAAACAAAAACGTGCCGCCCCAAACAAAGCGTGCCGCCCCAAACGGGGCGGCACGCCATCTTTTATCAGCCAACTCGCTGAAGTACGGTGACGAAGGCGCAAGGCCGGGAGGGGTTATCTAAGCCGACATCCCGCAGCCGCGAAGCGGCGAGGATGTCGGCGTGATAACCCCGCAGGCCTTGCGCCGGCGGGAAGGAACCTACTTCACGACCAAAATGTCGCAGTCCGTATTGCGCAGCAGGAACGTTGAAATCGAGCCCAGTAGCGCGTACTTAATTGAGGACAGGCCGCGGGCGCCGCAGAGCACCAGATCGGGCTTGACCACGTCGAGCATCTCATCCTTGAGCGTCTCACGAATGCGGCCGGTACGAATCATGACCTCGACCTCGGGAATGTCGGGATTGGCCTTGGCCTCTTCGAGCTGCTTGGCGATGGAGTTCTTAAATGCCTCCTCCAGTCCGTTGACCAGATCGACCGGATAGGAACCAGCGCTCTCGAGTGCCGTGGAATCGATAACGTGGCCGATAATCAGCTTGGCGCCGTTGTTCGCGGCGACCTTGATGGCGCGTGCGAGCACAAAATCCTGCTGCTCAGTACCGTCGAGTGAAACAAATACCTTGGTGTAGCCCTCGTTCATGGTTTCCTCCTTGGTCTATCGCACGGGCGTGGGGCTCGTGCATCGGGCGGGCGCGGATGCGTGGCCGCCGGACACTTTATCTTGTTGCAGTTATACCCAAGGATTTGGGTTTGACCGCTCGCAATTCTGTGAACGGGCGAGTTTTTTGGTAAGGGTAGGCGCAGGCGCGCCGCCAACGGTTGATAATGGGACATCGCCCGCACCGTCCGCAGACAATATCGGCGGGTGTCTAACGAGGGGGTCCCTTTGGATATTATCGAGCTTCTAAAATCTGCCTTCATGGGCCTGGTCGAGGGCATCACCGAATGGCTGCCTGTTTCGTCGACCGGTCACATGATCTTGGTGGACGAGTTCGTCAAGATGAACGTGAGCGAGACGTTCTGGAATATGTTCCTGGTCGTGATTCAGCTTGGCGCCATTTTGGCCGTCTGCGTTTTGTTCTTCTACGACCTCAACCCGTTTTCTCCCAGCAAGGGCAAGGAGGGCCGTCGCGACACCTGGGTGCTATGGGGCAAGATTGTGCTCGGCTGCATTCCCGCCGCGGCGATCGGTCTGCCGCTTAACGACTGGATGGAGGAGCATTTCTACAATGCTCCCGTCGTGGCGTTGGCGCTCATTGTGTACGGCGTGCTGTTTATCGTGATCGAGAACTGGCGCGCGAGCAAGCGCGACCAGGCCGCTCTTGCCGGTTCGTTTGGTTCGCGTGCTGTGGTGTCGGGTGTACGTCCCGCCGGTGCGCACTTTGCGGCGCCCGCCGCGGCTACCGCTGAGGATGAGGACGATGACGATAACCTGGACTTTGGCTCCATCACTACGCTCGAGGATCTGAGCTGGAAGACCGCGCTGGGTATCGGTTGCTTCCAGGTGCTTTCGCTGATTCCGGGCACATCGCGCTCCGGCTCCACCATCATCGGCGGCCTGCTTTTGGGCTGCACGCGTTCGGTGGCGTCCAAGTTTACGTTCTTCCTGGCCATTCCCGTCATGTTTGGCGCGAGTGCACTCAAGCTGGTCAAGTACTTCATCAAGGGCGGCACGTTCGGCGCCAACGAGATCGCCATCTTGGGCGTGGGCTGCGTCGTCGCCTTTGTGGTGTCGCTCATCGCCATCAAGTGGCTTATGGGCTTCGTCCGCCGTCACGACTTTAAGTGCTTCGGTGTTTACCGCATCATACTGGGCATCGTAGTGCTCGCGTACTTCTTTGTCCTGGAGCCGATGCTCGGCCTCTAACTTAGTCGACGCTGCGCGGCGGCCAGGGTGACAGCTTGTCATTCAAAGAGGGTGGCATGACCAAAAGGTCTATGCCGCCCTCTTTTCATGCCAATTTGTTCGCTCTGGTCGCCGTTCGCTGCTGCTGCCATGACATCGGCGGTTTCGTGATTGGCGCAATGGGGACAGGTTACTTTGCAGCAACGTGGTGCAGACTAACCTGACCCCATTGCATCAAATCTGCTGGGGCGGGCTCGATGGCGGCGCACGGAGTCGCGGTGTGATTTACGTCGGTGTCCGCGCGGCTCGGTATACTGGTACGGCTCAAACTATGGCGCTGCCCGCAGGCGCGCCGTCCGTCAGATGAGGAGTCGCCCATGACCCAGCTCTTGCCCTGGGAAAAGAACGCCGCGGTACCCGTGTCGCCCGCGCCGGAACCCGTGCCACTCGATGCATACACCGCCCCTGCTGCGCCGGAGCCCGAGCTCGTCCCGCTCGACATCTACGACGCTCCCGCGCCGGCACCCAAACCCGCCAAGCCGCTTGTCGACATCGACAGTCTTAATCCCGCCCAGCGCGAGGCGGTCCTGACCACCGAGGGCCCGTTGCTGGTCCTTGCCGGCGCCGGCTCGGGCAAGACCCGCGTTCTGACCTTCCGCATCGCGCACATGCTGGGCGACCTGGGCGTTAAGCCCTGGCAGGTCCTGGCCATCACGTTTACCAACAAGGCTGCGGCCGAGATGCGCGAGCGTCTGGCAGCGCTCATTCCCAACGGCACTCGCGGCATGTGGGTGTGCACCTTCCACGCCATGTGCGTGCGTATGCTGCGCGAGGACGCCGACCTGCTGGGCTACACCGGCCAGTTCACCATCTACGATGATGACGACTCAAAGCGCATGGTGCGCGACATTATGCAGGCGCTCGGCATTGAGCAAAAGCAGTTCCCCATCAACATGATCCGTAGCAAAATCAGCTCGGCCAAAAACGCCATGATCGGCCCCGAGGACATGCTCAAATCCGCCGACAGCCCCAACGACAAAAAGGCCGCGCAGGTCTATATGGAGCTGGAGCGCCGCCTGCGCGCTGCCAACGCCATGGACTTCGACGACCTACTCGTGCGCACGCTCGAGCTACTGCGCACCCGCCCCGAGGTGCTCGACAAGTATCAGGAGCGCTTCCGCTACATTAGCGTCGACGAGTATCAGGACACCAACCACGTCCAGTACGAGATCGCCAACCTGCTGGCCGCCAAGTACCAAAACCTCATGGTCGTGGGCGATGACGATCAGTCCATTTATAGCTGGCGTGGCGCCGACATCACCAACATCCTGGACTTTGAGAAGGACTTTAAAGACTGCAAGACCGTCAAGCTGGAGCAGAACTACCGCTCCACGGGCCATATCCTGAGCGCCGCCAACGCCGTGGTGCGTCACAACTCGCAGCGCAAGGACAAGCGCCTGTTTACGGCCGAGGG
>CAJMOL010000218.1 GCA_905215095.1 uncultured bacterium
TTGTAGCGAGCGGGCGAGGACGCCGACAGGCGGCCGAAGCCGGTGCGGATTTGCGAAGCAAATACGCGGATTCTCCGCGCAAACTTTCGACTCAAAACGGATGCGATGTTATCGAATCTCAGCCTGCCATGCGCCGCATCAACGCAAGCCCCGTACCGCGGAGAATCGAACTCTGTGCAGGGCGCGGGCGTAAAGAAAACGCCTTGGCAACGCAGACCGGGACACGCTTTCCCAATGGCGGCCCAGGCGGAAAGTCCATCCCGGAATCCGCGCTCAGACTGGGACGTAGTTTCCGGATGACACATCAAGCGGAAACCGCATCCCGGAATCTAAGCTCGGAATGGGATTCATTTTCCTGATGGTGGGCTCAGCGGAAAATGAGACCCGGAATTTGCTCTGAGAACGGGACACGCTTTCCCGCCGACCACCCCGCCCCCTCAACTCCAAAACCTGCGCTCTCGCCATCTCAAAACTGGGTAGAAGAAAGCCAAAACGCAATCGCAGGAGGTCAATATGACTGCAGAAGATAAGGCAAAGAACGCTGGCAAGGTCGCGCTCGTCCTGGAGGGCGGCAGCTTCCGCGGGCAGTTTACCGCGGGCGTGCTCGACGTTCTCATGGAGGCCGGCGTCGAGATTCCGGCTGTCTACGGTGTATCGGCCGGCGCCCTCAACGGCGTGAACTACAAGTCGCACCAGATCGGCCGTGCCAACCGCATCAACCTGGCTTTCTGCAACGACAGCCGCTTCATGGGCGCCGCATCGTTTGCGTCCACGGGCTCTATTGTGGGTTACGACTTTATTTTCAACGATGTCCAGGACCGCCTGGACCCCTTTGACAACGAGACGTTCGACGCGAGCCCCATCGAGATGTACGCCGTCGCGACGGACATGCTCTTTGGAACCGCCACGTACCTTCCGGTCAAAAGCGCCGTACTTGACCTCGATGCCGTGCGCGCCTCGACGTCGCTGCCGCTGGTGACGCCGTCAGTCGAGATTGACGGGCACAAATACGTCGACGGCGGCGTAGCCGATTCGGTCCCCATCGAGCACGTGCTGGAGGAGGCGGGCTTCGACCGTGCGGTCGTCATCGTTACGCAGGACCGTTCGTATGAGAAGAAGCCCTACGAGTTTATGCCAGCCGCACGCGCTCGCTATGCCGACTACCCCTACCTGCTCGAGGCTATCGAGACGCGCCACGACCGCTATAACATCCAGCGCATGCATCTGTGGAAGTATGAGCGCGAGGGCCGCGCGCTGGTCGTCGCTCCGCAAAAGCCGGTCGAGGTCGGCCACGTTGAGCACGATCCGTCAAAGCTCCTCGACTTGTATATTCAGGGCCGCCAGGAGGCAAAGCGTTTGCTGGGAGATATCGAGGCGTTTGTCGAGCGCTAGCGTCGCGACGTCATGACCCATGGACGACATGTGCAGAAACTCTGGTCGGAGCCAAAATACCTGTTGACTCGGGCGGCGAGCGGGGTAATATGGACGGGTTACTTGCAGAGCCCCGTGAATCTCTGTAACAACACGTACTGTACATGGAGGAGTCTAAGTGATTTCGAAATCGACTCACTACGCCAAGCAGGGCGAGGTCCAGCGCAACTGGGTTCTCGTCGACGCCGATGGTGCTGTCCTGGGCCGTCTTGCCACCCAGATCGCAATGATCCTGCGCGGTAAGAACAAGCCCCAGTTCACGCCCAACAGCGACTGCGGCGACTTCGTTGTCGTCATCAACGCCGATAAGGTCCAGCTTACCGGTAACAAGGCCGACACGAAGACCTATTATCGCCACAGCGGCTACAACGGCGGCCTCAAGGCTGAGAGCTTCCGCCAGGCTATGGAGAAGCACCCGGAGAAGGTCATCGAGCGCGCCGTTCGCGGCATGCTGCCCAAGACCACCCTCGGCCGTGCCCAGATGACCAAGCTTAAGGTCTACGCTGGTGCCGAGCATCCGCACGCTGCCCAGAACCCCACGAAGATTGAGCTGGAGGCTTAAAGATGGCTGAGAACACCGTTGTCTACCAGGGTACCGGCCGTCGTAAGAACGCCGTCGCCCGCGTCCGTCTCGTCCCCGGCACCGGCAAGGTGACCATCAACAAGCGTGACGCCGAGCAGTATTTCGGCCGTCATCAGCTCGTTGAGAACGCCCTTGCTCCCTTCAAGGTGACCGACACCGCCGGTCAGTTCGACGTTATCGCTCTGTGCGATGGCGGCGGCATCTCCGGTCAGTCCGGCGCTCTGCGCCTGGGCATCGCTCGCGCTCTTCTGAACGCTGGCGACTACCGTGCTGACCTCAAGAAGGCCGGTTTCCTTACGCGCGATGCTCGCGTGGTCGAGCGCAAGAAGTACGGCCTCAAGAAGGCCCGCCGCGCTCCCCAGTTCTCCAAGCGCTAAGGTTTTATCTCCTTTCGAGATACAATGTACAAGCGGGGCCTGCCGATTCCTCGGCGGGTCCCGCTTTTCTTTTTCGACTAGGGTGGGCGGTTGCATATCGCCTGCTAGGGAAGGAGCGATCCTATGCCCCAGAACATCTTCGGTACCGATGGCGTCCGTGGTGTCGCCAACGCCGATCTTTCGTGCGACCTCGCGTTTCGCCTGGGCCGCGCGGCGACCAAGTTCCTCGGCCCGGATATCTGCATCGGCCGCGACACGCGTCTTTCGGGCACCATGCTCGAGAGCGCGCTGACCGCCGGCATCATGGCCGAGGGCGGCCGTCCGCACTGCTGCGGCGTTATCCCTACGCCGGCCGTGGCGCTGCTCACCGTCCAAAACGAGCTCGATGGCGGCATCGTCATTTCTGCTTCGCATAATCCGCCGGAGTTCAACGGCATCAAGTTCTTTAGCCGCAAGGGCATGAAGCTTCCCGACGCGGTTGAGGAAGAGATCAGCGCCTGGGTCATGTCCGAGGAGGCCATGGCTGCCGACACGCTGCCGACCGGCGCCGGTGTGGGTCACATCATCAAGATGAAGGACGCCCGCAAGGCATATGTCGACCACGCCATCGATACTCTTGATGGCCTGAGGCTCGACGGCCTGGTCGTTGCCGTCGACTGCGGTCACGGTGCTTCCTGCCAGACCACGCCCGCCGCGCTGCAGCGCCTGGGCGCCACGGTCCATGCCATCAACACCGATTACTGCGGCACTGACATTAACGTTGAGTGTGGCTCCACGCACCTTGAGCCCCTGCGCGAGCTCGTGCTGCGCACCCACGCCGATATCGGCCTTGCCCACGACGGCGACGCCGATCGCGTGCTGTTCGTGGACAGCGAGGGCAACGAGATTGATGGCGACTACATCCTGGCTATCTGCGGCTCCGACCTTGCTGCTCGCGGCAAGCTCGCCAACTCCGAGATCGTCTCGACCGTCATGTGCAACCTGGGCTTCTCCATCGCTATGAAGGAGCAGGGCTTCGAGATGGTCCAGACCGCCGTGGGCGACCGCTACGTTTTGGAGCGCA
>CAJMOL010000219.1 GCA_905215095.1 uncultured bacterium
TAGACCTCGGTCAGTTGCGTACGATCGACATGCGTGTAGACCTGCGTGGTCGATATATCGGCATGTCCCAAGATCTCCTGTAGCACACGGAGGTCTGCGCCGCCCGCAAGCATATGGGTAGCAAAGGAGTGACGCAGCGTGTGGGGATGGAGTCCCACCAGCCCCACCTGGCGCCCGTAGCGCTCACAGATGGCATGGATGCCCTGGCGCGACAGACGGCGGCCGTTCTTATTTAAAAAGACCGCCGAGGTCTCGGTTCCGCGGGCATGGGCCGCCAAGCGAGAACGCCCCTCAGTTACATAAAGCGTCAGAGCTCGCGCCGCGCTTCCTACCAGCGGGGACAGGCGTTCCTTCGAGCCCTTACCACGAACGAGCACAAAGCCATCGTCGATATGGATATCGCCCACATCGAGCCCCACCAACTCGCTCACACGCAAACCGCATCCGTAGAGCACTTCCAAGATGGCATGGTCGCGCAAGCCCATCTCGCCCTCGGGGAAGTCTTGATCGAGCAGCGCCGAGACATCCTCCACCGATAGATACTCCGGCAAACGCTCAGCCTTTTTAGGCAGGCGCAACGCCGCCGTTGGATTTTGGGCCACAGCCCCATCGCGCACCAAAAAGGCATGCAAGCCCTTCACGGCCGCAAGCGCACGCTCCACCGAGGCATCGGAATAGCCCCCATCGCGACGGTCGGCAACAAAGCCCTCCACGACCTGACGAGTCACCTCTTCAAAAGACACAATACCCGCCCGCTCCAGATAGGCGCAGTACGTCGTCAGGTCACGACGATAGGCCGCAATCGTGTTGCGCGCCAAACCCCGCTCGACCGCGAGGTAATCGAGATACTCCCCCGCCGCCACGGCGAGCGACGAGGGAGTAGCTTCGGTATGTTCCTTATTCGACGGCACCCTTAGTCCGTAGCAAGGTTCATGGGCGTCACCTGCAGACGGTCGACACCCTCGTGCTGGCCGATCGAGGCGCGTACGAACTCGCGGAACAGCGGCTGCGGGTTGGTCGGACGGCTCTTGAACTCGGGATGAGCCTGGGTGGCCACATACCACGGATGTACGTCGCGCGGCAGCTCGACCATCTCGACCAGGCGCTCGTCGGGCGACAGGCCCGAGATAACCAAACCGGCGTCCTCGAGCTGGTCGCGGAAGGCGTTGTTGAACTCAAAGCGATGACGGTGACGCTCGTAGACGAGCTCCTCGCCATATGCCTCGCGAGCGAGGGTATCGGCGGCGAGCTTGCACGGATAGGCGCCCAGGCGCATGGTGCCGCCCTTCTCGGTCACGTCCTCCTGCGAGCTCATCAGGTCGATGACACTATACGGGCCGTCCGGATCGAACTCGGAAGAGCTGGCGCCGGCAAGGCCGACGACGTTGCGGGCGAACTCGCACACGGCCACCTGCATACCCAGGCAAATGCCCAGATACGGAATCTTGTGCTCGCGGGCGAACTCGGCCGCGAGGATCTTGCCCTCCAGGGCGCGCTTGCCAAAGCCGCCAGGGACCAAGATGCCCGAGGCGTCACCCAGGACCTCGGAGACGTTCTGCTCGTCGAGGCTCTCGCCATCGACCAGCTGCACGTCAACGTGGCGATCGTAGAACACGCCCGCGTGGTGCAGGGCCTCGATAACCGACAGGTAGGCATCGGGCAGCTGCGTGTACTTGCCCACGACGGCGATCTTCACCTTGTCGGCGTGATGGTTGGCATGGTTCTGCTTGCGCAGGAACTCGTTCCACTCGCTCATGTCGCGCTCACGCGGGTCCAGACCCAGGCGCTCGCAAATGCGCAGGTCAAAGTCCTGCTCGGCAAGCAGCTGCGGAACATCGTAAATGCTCGCGCAGTCCTCGTTGGTAAAGACACAGTCGGTGTCGACGTCGCAGAAGCTTGCAATCTTGCCGCGGATGGCGTCGTCGATATGGTGATCGGAGCGCAGGACGATAATATCGGGCTGGATACCAAAGCTGCGGAGCTCCTTGACGGAGTGCTGCGTCGGTTTGGTCTTGACCTCGTGGGCGGCGGCGATATAGGGAACGAGCGAAACGTGGATGTAGCAGACGTTCTCGGGGCCGGCCTCCTTGCGATACTGACGGATGGCCTCGACAAACGGCTGCGACTCGATGTCGCCGATGGTGCCGCCCAACTCAGTGATGACCACGTCGGAGCCGGTCTGCTCCTCAATACGACGGAACTTATCCTTAATGGCGTTCGTGACGTGCGGAATCACCTGCACGGTGCCGCCCAAAAAGTCACCGCGACGTTCACGGGCGATCAGGCTCTTATAGATGGCACCAGTCGTAAAGTTGGAATCGCGGGTCAGGTTCTCGTCAATAAAGCGCTCGTAGTGGCCCAGGTCCAGATCGGACTCGTAGCCGTCCTCGGTCACAAAGACCTCGCCATGCTGGAACGGGCTCATGGTGCCGGGGTCGACGTTCAGATACGGGTCGGCCTTTTGCATCGTCACCTTGTACCCGCGCGACTTGAGCAGACGGCCCAGCGAGGCCGCGGTAATACCCTTGCCCAGAGACGAAACCACGCCGCCGGTCACGAACACATGCTTGGTCATATTGAGTTACCTGCGCTTCCCGTAGAAGTTGTCCATACACATCTTACGGGTCTTCATTGTAATACTCGCGACGCGCGCCGCACGCAATTTTTCTTACGCGCAATCGCATTTCTCCATCTCGAAACAAAACGCCGTCCGGTTGCCCAGGCGGCGTCGTTTCCACTATGAATGCGCGCCGTTATCGATCGGCGACTTCGTCCTTGATCAAGTCCTGCACGAGTATGCCGGCACGGATGCCCTCTAGATACCATTCGCCACGCTCCGTGAGACAAATACCATTTGCGAGCTGGCCGCCGTCGTCGCTGTAGCGCGAGACGACCTCAATGATGTCTTCGGATTCCAAGCGTTCAATTGCCGCGCGGGCGCGATACGGAGACACCCCCACACGCTCGGCAAGCGTCTTGCGCGAAAAGCCATAAAATCCGCCGTTGTCTTCGGACTGCTGTGCGATCTCCATCAGCACCTGCACCTCGACGCGCTTCATATCGTTGACACTCGCACGACCCTTGCCAGCCATGGCAGCCTCCTCAAACCGAGCACGGGCATCACCTGCACCGTGCGCGACCGGCACACCCCATGATGGCCGGCAACATCCATCATGCGGCATCCCCGCAAAAGGATGAAACAATTAGGGTTATTGTATACCGCCCAAATTGCTTATAGGCAGGTAAGCGGGCTATTTTTAGGTTAAACGGTAGCTTTGTTGATAAAAGGGGCGCACCGAATGCATACCCGATGTGCCCCTTTCAGACCAATTTATCCAGGCTTAGCGGTGGAAGAAACCACGGCGCTCGAACTTGGGCTCACAGCACACGTTGATGCCCAGCTTGCGCAACACCGTCTCGTCCGTCGGCGAG
>CAJMOL010000220.1 GCA_905215095.1 uncultured bacterium
TTCCTCTAAGAAGAAGGCTGTCAAGCTGCAGGTCTTTGCCGCCAACTCGCTCGAGAAGGCCCTGCCCGAGGTCCAGGAGCTCTACACCGACCAGACCGGCACCACCTTTGCCGACACGCAGTTTAAGGCCTCCGGCGACCTCGTCGAGCAGATGCGTGCCGGCGCCACGGTCGACGTGCTCATCACCGCTTCCAAGGGCACCATGGATAACGCTGAGACCGCCGAGCTCGTCGCCGCCGACACCCGTGAGGATATGTTCGTCAACGACCTCGTGATCATTCGCGCCGAGGGCTCCGACACCAAGGTCGAGGCCATCGCCGACGTCGCGAATCTGGACGGCAAGATCGCCATTGGCGACGCCAAGACCGTCCCCGCCGGCAAGTACGCCAACCAGGCCCTGGCCTCCGTGGGCCTCTACACCGGCACCGAGGGCGACGACGGCGAGTATGCTCCCGAGATCGCCGACAAGGTCGCACTGGCCGATAAGGTGGGCACCGCCGCCGCCTATGTCTCTACGGGCGACTGCGTAGCCGGTTTTGTCTACAGCTCCGATATCTTCCGCTACGACGGCATCGAGGAGGCCTTCGTGTGCCCCGAGGATTCGCACAAGCCCATCGTGTACCCGGGTGCTGTCGCCGATGGCTCCGAGCACGCCGGCGAGGCCAAGGCGTTTATCGACTTCTGCCTGTCCAACAAGAAGGCTCAGAAGATTTGGGCTAAGTACGGCTTTGAGCTTTCCGCGTAGTGCGGCTTGGCGCGATAATTCCATCGTTTTGTGTTTTACTCCGTCCTTGTATTCGCTTGGAGCTTTTCGTGCTTAATAGATTCCGCATGCTTGTCGCCTGTGCTTTGACCTTCGCGCTTTGCTGGGTGCCGGGATTTGCGTTTGCTGGGGACGCTGAGGACGGGGCCCAGGCTGCTGCGACCGCTCATGGGCTTTCCTATGGGATCGAGGGTTTTGAGCGGTTGGCCAAGGGGACCGCTCGTGCGATGGAGGGCCAGCCTGAGGGCTACCGGTTTCCCGTTGACGAGGACGTGGACCTTGTAGTGGCGCCTGCTGCCGATCGCGTTGTGGTGTGGATATCGCCCAAGGCGGTCGAGAAATATGGATTGGATCCCCAGGACAACGAGTGCGTATCGGGTCTCAAGGCCCTCGTCTGTGAGCTCGACAGCGCAAACTGCATGGGAGGTGCGCAGCTAGGGGACGTGGATCTTCCTTGGTATGTGACGGCGGAAACAACGTTTGATGCCGGCGGGTATACCTATGGCTTTGACGAGCGCGGTGCGGATGGGGACCGCTATGTGGTGATTGCATCAGCCTCGGGTGATGCCAAGGGCGGCGCGCGTTGGCTTGATAGCGCTCAAATGGTAGAAGCATCGTCCGTCGTGTTGCGGGATGAGCAGGGGCCCTTGACCTCTCTGGCCTCCTTTTTGGGCGACATCGACTATCGCCCGCTTTGGGTGTCCATTAAAACGAGCGGCCTTGCCCTGCTGATCTCCTTTGCGCTGGGCCTGTTCGCCGCGTGGAAGACTATGGGTACCTCGAGTCGCATCAAGGGCCTGCTCGATTCGGTCTTTACGATTCCTATGGTGCTGCCGCCCACGGTCTGCGGCTTTCTGCTCCTCATGCTGTTTGGCTGCTCGACCGGGGTGGGCCAGTGGCTCATTGCGCACGGCATCTCGATTGTCTTTACGTGGCCCGCGGCGGTGATCTCTGCCGTGGTGGTGTCGTTCCCGCTCGTCTATCGTACGGCACTCGGAGCCTTCGAGAGCCTCGACACGCAGATGCTCGATGCGGCGCGCACGCTGGGCTGGTCCGAGCGTCGCATCTTTACCAAGCTTATGATGCCGCTTGGCTGGCCCTCGATTGCCGCCGGCACGGTGCTCGCCTTTGCCCGCGCGATGGGCGAGTTTGGCTGCACCCTGTTTTTTGCGGGCAACTACGCCGGCATTACCCAGACCATCCCCATCGCCATTTACTTTGAGTGGATGGGCGGCAACACCTCGGTGGCCCTCTTTTGGGTCGCCGTCGTGATCGTGTTTAGTTTCCTGGTCATCCTGTTCATCAACATGTACACGGCGCATTCGCAAAAGTATCGCGAACGGGGCCTTTCCCGTGCGGAGCGCAAGCAGGCCAAAGAGCTTGCCGGACAGGGCGATTCGCTCGATCCCGCCGGTGGCGATGCGCTGCGTATCGATCGCGAGGCGCTGGCCGAGCTCATGCGCGATGATGCTGCGCCGCAGGGAGGTCTATAGGTCATGTCACTCGTTCTGGATATCAAAAAGCGTTATCCCGGGTTTATGCTCGACATGCAGCTTGAGGCCGGCGAGGAGCGCGTGGCGCTGCTGGGCGCCTCGGGTTGCGGCAAGAGCTGTACGCTGCGCTGCATCGCCGGCGTGGAGACGCCCGACGAGGGCAAGATCGTCGTCAACGGCGTGACCTTTTTTGACTCGGCGGCGGGCATCAACCTGTCGCCCCAGGAGCGCAAATGCGCCCTGCTGTTCCAAAACTATCAGCTGTTTCCCAACATGACGGTGGCCGATAACGTATGTGCCGGTGTAAAGGACGCGGGCGATGCCGCGACGCGTAAAAGGCTCGCCGAGTGCTATCTGGGCATTTTCGGTCTGGCCGATTTTGTCGACCGCTTTCCCGTGCGACTCTCGGGCGGGCAGCAGCAACGCGTGGCGCTTGCCCGTATGGTGGCGGCGCATCCGGGCATCTTTATGTTCGACGAGCCCATGAGCGCACTCGATTCCTATCTTAAGAGCGCCCTCGAACAGAACATGCTCGACCTGTTCGATGTATGCAACCGCACCGTGCTCTACGTGAGCCACGACATCGACGAAGCGTGCCGCCTGTGCCAGCGCATCTGCGTGATGCACGACGGGCATGTGGAGGAGATTGGCTCCGTCGAGGACGTGGTCCGCCGTCCGCAGACCCTGGCGGCACTGCGCCTGACGGGCTGCAAGAACACAAGCCGGGCGCGCAAGATCGGCGACGAAGAAGTTGAGGCCCTCGACTGGGGCATGACCTTTAACGTGGGTCGCGAGGTTCCCGATAATGTGGCGTACCTGGGCATTCGCGCAAGCTACTTCCATGTTGACAATCGCGCGGAGCGGGGCCGTAACAGCTACGATTTGCACGTGGCCCGTGTGAGCGATTCGCGCTTTGAGCGGCTGGACGTGCCGCGCGTCGCTGCGCCCACGCGTCTGCAGTGGAAGGTCAACAAGGTGGGCGTGCCTGTCGACGAGTTGCCGCAGGCGGGGGAGACCTTGCGCATGCATTTTGATGCGAGCAGGATCCATTTGGTTTGTCGATAGCGCTGGTTAATGCCGTCGGGGATATAAGCCTCGGCGGCTTTGTCTTGCCGTTCGCCGAATGAAGGATGACAAACTCTTATCAATCAAAATAATTATT
>CAJMOL010000221.1 GCA_905215095.1 uncultured bacterium
GCCCACGTTGCCTACCTGGGCGCCAACTATGGCTCCACGCTCACCCCGGCGGCCGCCAAGAAGTACTGCCCGCCTACGTGGCAGGACTGGTACAACAAGGTCGCTTCCCAGATGAACCGCATTTAGACTCGCAAGACTCAACTGCAAAGGGCCCCAGACGGGGCCCTTTTTCGTATATCTAGGAGACGATACCAGTCGCGTTGCCGATAACAACGACGACGCACATGACGGCAAACATAAACCCGAGCGCCTTAAACCATAGTTCGGCAAAAGCACTCCCCCGATACCGATCGAGCACGGGAAAGCGACGTCGAAGCCTACGCCGGTCGAGCATTCCGAATGCAATGAGCAGCACCAGGCCATCGACCATAAAGAAATACTCAAGCGCCAAAAACCACGTTGGATAGCTTCGGTTTTCGCCCGTCGGCGTAAATACCGCAAAATGGCTGCCCATCAGCAGCAACAATGTTGTCGCATAGACGCATCCATTCCATATGCGCCCCACGGGCTCGGGGATACGCGAGAGCAGACGCGCGCATTTGGACATCACGGGAGAGACGATCGAACGCCGGTTTGCAGAAGACGGAAGCGTGAGGGCAACCGGCTGCTGTACCCGCTGCGCCTGTGACACCGCGACCCGGGGCACACTGGCAGCAGAAAAGGTCACGGGCGACGGTGCAGGGAGACATAGCTCATACGCCGCACGCGCAGCATGCCCCAGTGCCATTGCACTCGCAAAGCGCTTGGCGGGATCGAGCGCCATCGCCATGCAAATCACATCCGCCAGCGGAACGGGAATGCCGTGCGCCTCGCATTGCTCGCGCATGTCACGCCCCGGTTTGGGATCAGCCCCCGTCAGGCAAAAGAACAGCAGTGCGCCAAGCGCGTAAATATCGCTGCGGACGCTCGTCTGCCCAAACCCAAACTGCTCGGGTGGCGCATAGGAACGCGTGCCAAACTTGACGGTGTCGGCGTCGGCGCCATCGCGCCAAACGCGCGCGATTCCCAGGTCAATAATCACCAGCGACGAGAAGATCATGCCGGCATCGGCCGCATACCTCACGCCCGATACGATGATGTTCGAGGGTTTAAGGTCGCGGTGGATTACCGGTACCCCCGGCTCCCCCGCAGCTGCAAAACCAGCATGCAGCTCGCCCACCGCTTCACACAGAACGGGATACAGCCCGCGGGCATAATCGGGCGTCGCCCCCAAGCGCCCCACCAGGGCCTCGAGTGTCTCGCCTTCGACATACTCCATCACCACGTCAAGCTCGTCGCCCACACGGCGACAATCGACGATTCGGGGTAAGTGCTCAAAACGACGACCGGCGCGCTGGGCCGCAAACAGGCGCTCATATGCTCCGCCAATCTGCACCGAAGCATCAATGCGCTTGCGGACAAAGGGACCGAGAGACCCGCCGCCAGAGCCCTCAAAATAGACGAGTTCGGTCGTCTCGACATCCGAGCACTTGAGCACGCGCTCCACACGATAGCTGTCATCGCGGTCGAGCGACGCCAAACGCTCGACAAGTGAAGCAGTCAGCTCGTCATCGGAATATGTTGGGCTCTGAGTATCCATGGCGTCCATCATAACGCAGGGTGCGGACACCCCATGGTGTCCGCACCCCGTTCGTTTGCATGGTTGTTCTGGTGATACCGCCGGCTCAGCCATCGGCCACTAACTCACCGTTTCCTCGCCAAAGCGATACAGCTCCTCGTTGACCTTTTGGAGGCTACAGCCACGGTCGATGCAAAAGATAATGATTGCATCGCGACGGTCCTTGCAGTTGAGGACGCTCACTCCGGCAGCCGTCAGGGCGCGGTTGGTCTCCTTCATCGACAGCGCCATTGCAAAGGCAATCTGCAGCACCTTATTGCGGCTCGGATTACGCGAACCGGTAAAGATCTGATAGCCAAAGGTCTCGTTGAGGTCGGCCATACGCACCACGCGCGAGCGCTCGAGCCCCTTTTCTTCCAAAAGCTGTTTCAGATACTCCGAAAGCGACGGGGCGGCAAAGTCGTGCTCTTTGATATAGCCATCGATGTTTGGCGCGTCGAGAAGTTCATTGAGTAACTCGTCCGTTAGCTTTTTATCGGGCATACGACCTCACCTCCCATACGGCGCAGCAGTAGCGACATGCTAGGCCAGCACCCAGCTTGCAGCGGCAGACTTATCAAACACGTTGGCAAAATAGAGAGCCTTCTTGATGTCACCATCAAAGTAGATATTGCCCGCCACGGAGCCACCGGCGGCAAGGGTACCAGACTGCAGCTCATCGGAACCCTCGCTGTAATAACCCTGGTTCTGCTGAGCACCGTTGACGTCCTCGCCCTTCCAGTCGTAGACATTGTAGTCCGCGCCCTCATCGCCATTGTTGACGTACGTGACGTGAATACCCGTCATGGTCGAACCGTCAAAATTTGTGAGACCGGGTTGGACGGAATCGACGACGACGGAAAGACCGGCAGTCGTGGTCACCGTCGTGCCAACAGCCAGGTCAGTCGTAGGCTGTTCTTCCTTCTTCGTCTCTTCCTTCTTGTCGCCATCGTCGGCATCCTCGGTGACGGTCGCCTTATCGCTACCGCAACCGGCAAGAAGACCGGCAGTCCCCAAAGCGACGGTGGCGAATGCGCCAAGTGCAGCGCGACGGCTCAGCAGCACTTCGTTTTCGAGCTTATTCATCATGCATCCTTCCTACGATCCGGCTACCGCGCCGGCACACAGCACATCGTAGGAAGGATTAAACTTGAATTCATTAGCTGAGAGCTAAGGTTGCGGTAAACGGCCAATGCAGTTATCCAAACACCAAGCAAACGCACTTTGCGCGACCTTCTGCTGGCAGTGCATCAACCCACCGTGACGGATTCTCCGGTAAAGGTACTAATCATCAGCAGGACAAAGAAAACCAGGTAGCCGACACTCAGTGGGTACGCAATGACCAGGAAGACGGCCCAGCCAACATTGGTTTTACCGTCGGCACGACGTTGCTCGCGATTGCGGCAGAGCCAAATCGTCACGCCAATGGCCACGATCAGCAACACGAGTGCCGCTGCTGCCAACCCGGCAAGCGCAAACATCACGCCAATGCTCACGGCAATAACCGGAAGCAGTAGCAAGCCACACCCGCATCCACCCGGACTATACATGGCAGTCTGTCGGCGCTTCATCGTCACTCCAAGTTAAGCAATCGTTTGTAGACATCGAGGCCTTTGAGCAGGATTTCCTCGTCAAAGAGCATGGTATCAGTATGCAGGACACTCGTGGCATAGGCGGGGCAGCCCTCGTCGTCACTCGGATTATCCTGACTGACAGGAACGCCCGTGCCTAGCAGGAAAAACACGCCCGGCAGATGGCGCTGATAGAACGCAAAATCCTCGGCGATCAGCAGCGGCTCGTCCACAA
>CAJMOL010000222.1 GCA_905215095.1 uncultured bacterium
CCACAAAGGCAGGCGCATCGCTGGGACGCACGATGACAAACTCGATATCTCCGACCGCGCCCTTGCCGGCACGCGTGTCGCGGCCGCGCACGATCAGGTGACGGCCGGGGTCACGCAGCTCAGAGACGTCCAAGCCCGCGGCCTCGAGCACGTCGAGCGTGTCGGCCTTAAGCGAGCCCTTGGGCACGGCAATGCGCAGCGGACCCTCGGCACCAAGGCCCGCGGCATGGTCACCATCGGAAGCAGCGTCCTCGGCCGAGGTGCGCGCTGCCTCCAGACGCTCGAGCGAAAAGGCGAAGCCCGCCGCCGGCACCTCGATACCGTCGCCAAATGCGCCGGTAAAGATGGAGTCATAGCGTCCGCCCGAACCCACCGGATCGGGCAGGCCGCCGGCATAGGCCTTAAAGACCAGGCCCGTGTAGTAATCAAACGAGTTCATGATGGAGAAGTCGAAGGACAGCACCTGGGCGTCCTCGGGTGCCAGGCCCTCAACCAGGGCACGCAGCTCGCGCGTCAGCGGCGCGACGATACCGGCGGCCTCCAGCAGCGCGTCCACGCGGTCGAGTACCTCGGCACCGCCGTGCAGACGCGGCAGCTCGCTAATGGCGGCCTTGACGGCATCGGACTCGGTGCTTGCCGCCACGCGGGCATCGAGGCCCACAAAGTCGTTGGCGTGCACGCAACGCAATGCCTCGGCAGCCAGTTCGCGATCCCCACAGGCCGCGAGCAGCTCCTTAAACGGACGCACGCTACCTGCGATAATGCGCGCATCGGGAAGCGCCAACTTGCGCACGGCCTCGGCCACCAGCGAGACGATCTCGACATCGCCCGTGGTATCGCCCGCACCGATAAGCTCAAAGCCCAGCTGCGTAAACTGACGCGAGCCACCGGCATTGCGCTGACACTCGCGGACCACCGGCGCCTCATAGCGCAGGCGCAGCGGCAGATCGGCCGCGCGCATGCGAGTCGAAACCAGGCGAACGATCGGCAGCGTGTTGTCGGGACGGACCACCAGCAGGCGACCGTCGTCATCGAAGAGCTTAAACGGCGTGTCCGCAATGCGGCCGCCCTCCTCGAGCGAACCCTTGTCCTCGAGCAGCGGCGTCTCGACCGGCAGGTAATGATGCTCCCTAAAGCAGCCCTTCACCGTCAGCGCGATCTCCTCGCGCGCCTGAGCCTCCTCGGGCAATATGTCCCGGAATCCCCACGGTGTGGCCGTCATCTGGTGAGCCTCCTCATGCTGTGTTTCGTATAGAACAGAAGACCGGCATAGCTCCGCCGGTCTTCTGGGTACTTTAGCATACTAGAGTGTTTGCGGGGAGAATCGTCCTCCTCGGCTCACACCGTATTCATTTGGAAACATAGGGCAAGCGGTTAGCAGCAGTCTCTTGTCACAACGCAAAAAGGGCGCCCGCGCAATTGCGGACGCCCTTGTGCAGGGTCGAGATATCAACCAGCCAAGATATCGGACCCGTGACCAGCTCTTAGTAGTCGAACTGGTGGTAGTAGCGGCGGTACTTGAGGTTGTGCTTGGTGACCAGCTCGTAGTTGCGCGCGAGGCGGTCGGTGGTCAGCACGGACAGGATCCAGGGGGACACGATGACGCGGAAGTCGTCGTCCAGGCCCGGGATCGCGTACTCGGCGGTGTCGATGATGACGTAGTCCTCGTCGCCGGTCACGCCGCTGGTGAGGAAGGCGCGGACGCGCTCGTCGAGGGCGCGGCACTCGTCCTCTCCCATGAACAGGAACACCGGGACGCCGGGCTCGAGCAGCTCGAGCGTGCCGTGGAAGAAGTCGTGCGAGGTGATGTGGCGGATGCGCTTCCACTGCATCTCCTCCAGGATGCACATCGAGAACAGGATCGTCTCGCCCCACAGGGCGCCCGAGCCGATGAACATGGTGTAGGGGGCCAGGGCGTACTTCTTGGCGAGCTCCTCGGCGCGCGGCTCGAAGCGCTTGCGGATGTCGAGCATGTCCTTCCAGACGTCCTTCGTCTGCTCGATGAACAGGTCGAACTTGGGGAAGCAGCCGCGGCGGTTGAGCAGGCGCAGGCCGAAGCAGTCGGCGAGGTAGTAGCCCTTCTCGCAGCCGCCGGCGCCGTGGTCGGAGGCCATCATGACGCAGTTCTCGGCGCCCACGGCCTGCCCGATCTTGCCCTCGGGGTTGGTCATGGCGAAGACGCGCACGCCCATCTCCCTCATCTTGCCGACGGCCTCGAGCACCTCGGGGGTGGTGCCGGACTCGGAGGCGGTCAGCACGACGGACCTGTCGGTCATGCGCTTGTGGCCCATGACGTTCCACTCGGCGGCGTGGATCAGGTAGACCTCGAGGTCGCGGTCGCCGAACTTGTTCATGAGGTACTCGAGCTGCATGAGCTCGTCCCAGGTGCCGCCGACGCCCATCAGGAACACGGCGTCGTAGCCCTCGTCGGCGACCTTGTCGGCGAGCGCGGTCATCTTCTTGCCGGCCTCGTAGACGTTCTTGCCGTCCTCGACGTAGCCCTCCTGGCTAAAGTGCATGATCTCGATCTTCTCGGTTTCCTTCATGGCTTTTCCTTTCTGTCCTGCACGCGAATCTATACATCGCGTTTCTTTTCGATACCAATTATAGACATACACCCAACGTGTTTTTAATACCACTTTTCAATCTGCTCCGATCCTCGGTGAACGGTCGAAATTCTCTGGTGAGTGGTATTAAATTAGAATTTGATGTATAGCTAACGCTCCCGGCGTCTCCCTTGTGTGACAAAGAACAGCGTTCCTACCAGCGCAATAATAGTCGATGCCCCAAACAATACCGTCTGGACGCCCAAAGCCTCCGCCAAAAACGGAGCCGCCAGCAGCGGCACCACGCCGGCGCTCATCAGGCCAAAGCGCACAAAGCCGGTAATGCGACCCAGGTATTTGATGTCGGCGCGCTCCTGAATCAAGATCATCTGCAGCGGCTCCAGGAACCCCCAGGCCAGACCGTTAATCGCCTGACCGACAATCGCGACCCCCAGCATATCGGTGCCCACGTACACCATGGACCCAATGCCCACGGCCATGAGCGCGCCGAGCAGCAATCGCAGGTTGACTTGGCGAGCAGAAAGCTTGGTCAGGATGAACGCGCCCACCGAGGAAGTGAGGCCCACGACCGAGGACAGCCAGCCCAGCCAGACGATATCCACGTTGAGCACATCGCGGTAGAACAACGACTCCAGCGAATCGAACGCGCCAAACGCAAAGAAACCCAAAAAGCCCGAGATAAAGATGAGGCGCAGATCGTGGTCGCGAAACGTAAGTCGCGCACCCTCGGCCATACCGCCCAGAATACCGCCCTTCGGCTTCTCCCCTTTTGCGGGAGCAACACACTCATGACAACCCAGAGAGAGCACGGCCGCCACACCCATCATGCCCGC
>CAJMOL010000223.1 GCA_905215095.1 uncultured bacterium
GCATCCCAGTTATCGATGTTGCCGATGCCAACGGTGTCGATGTGGGAGTCGATGGCGATGATCTTGTCGCCCTCGCCCATAAAGCCCATGACGTTGCCCAGGCCGTCGACCTTGACCTCGTCATAGCCAAGGCTCTCCATCTCGGCCTTGATGCAGGCAACAACCTCACCCTCCTCGCAGGACTCAGAGGGGTGAGAGATCATAGCGCGCAGGAAGCGAGTCATATCAGCACGATGAGACTCAGCAGCAGCCTTGATTGCGTCGAAATCGAGTTCTTTAGCCATTGTTCATAACCTTTCAAACGAAGGAATCTACCTGTGGGGTGGCGGAGCGATACCTATTTACTCCGCCCCAACGATTAGCAAGTGGGATATTCGCCTTCCCAAACAATTCGACGATACTGATCGGGGTCCGTGTCACCTTCCGTGGAGAAGCAGAGCACGGAGCTCGTCTTATCCAGGCCGATGAGCTCCTTGAGCTCGGCGTACTCGGGATCGAGCATGAGGGTCTCGACCAGGCCGGTGGTCACCGCGCCGGACTCGCCGGAGATGACGCGCGGGTCGCCCTTCTCGGGAGCGCCCAGGGTGCGCATGCCGCGAGCAGTGACCCAGTCGGGGCAGGACACGAAAGCGGTAGCGTGGTTGCGCAGGATATCCCAGCCCAGGATGTTGGGCTCGCCACAGCACAGGCCGGCCATGATGGAGGGCATGTCGCCGTCCACGATGCGCGGGTCGCCGTCGCCGGCGGCAGCGCCCTTGTACAGGCAGGCGGCCGGAGCGCACTCGACCACGACAAAGGTGGGCGGGTTATCGGGATACAGGTTGGTGAAGTAGCCCACCACGGCGCCGGCCAGCGAGCCTACGCCAGCCTGGACAAAGACGTGCGTCGGGCGGTTGATGGCCATCTCGCGCAGCTGCTCGGCAGCCTCGGAAGCCATGGTGCCGTAGCCCTCCATGATCCAAGACGGGATCTTCTCGTAGCCCTCCCAGGCGGTGTCCTGAACGATGACGCCGCGCTCGCAGGCATCGGCCTCGGCGGCGGCCATGCGCACGCACTCGTCGTAGTTGACCTCTTCGATGGTCACCGTTGCGCCCTCGGCGGCAATGTTATCGAAGCGGGGCTTGGTGGAACCCTTGGGCATGTGCACGACAGCCTTCTGGCCCAGCTTGTTGGCAGCCCATGCCACGCCGCGGCCATGGTTGCCGTCAGTGGCGGTAAAGAAGGTGGCCTGGCCAAAGTCCTTGGCAAGCTGATCGGAGGTCAGGTAATCGAAGGTGCACTCGGCAACGTCCTTGCCGGTCTCGTCGGCAATGTAGTTGGCCATGGCAAACGAGCCGCCCAGGACCTTAAAGGCGTTGAGGCCAAAGCGATAGCTCTCGTCCTTAACGCACAGGTTGGACAGGCCCAGGCGTGCAGCCTGGCCATCCAGGCGGGCAAGCGGAGTGACGGTGTACTGGGGGAACGACTGGTGGAAGGCACGGGCCTTCTTCACGTGGTCGAGGCTCATGATTCCCAAGTGCTTGTCATCGCTCTTGGGCATCGTGTTGCTCGCCCACTGGATCTTATCGGCCATACGGTGAACTCCTTAAGTTCTCTCTTGCCGGCCCCCGCATACGCGTTTCAGCCCATTCCCATTCCTGCGACTGAACTTTTATGTGGATGCCAAACAAAAAGTTTGTTAGCACTGTTCTATCACACTTTTTGATTGGCATACCTAACGAATTGTTTGTTGCCGTAATCGGTACCTTTTCGCCGCCGAACGGTCATGAATTGCCTTGTTGATGGATTTGTTTGCGGTCATGTGTGGTTTATGGCACAGTGAGCCCAAACTAATTTTTAGGAAGGTACCCATGACCCCCGCACAGATTGAGTTTTACAAGCGCCTCGCACACGGTCTGGCGCTGCAATTTGGCCCCAACTGCGAAGTCGTCGTCCACGATCTGGAGACCGAGGACGTGGACCACTCCATCGTAGTGATCGAAAACGGCCACGTCAGCGGGCGCAAACTGGGTGACGGCCCCAGCCATATCGTGTTTGAGTCCATGCACGAGGGCGCCACCGATGTACACGACCGCGAGCCGTACCTCACTAAAACCACCGACGGTAAGCTGCTCAAATCGTCGACGATCTTTATCCGCAACGACGAGGGCAAGCCCGTCGGCATTTTGGGCATTAACTTTGACATTACGCTCATGAAGGCTTTTGAGCGCTCGCTCGATGCCTTTACCGGCACCGGCGGCTCGGGCTACACCGAGCCCGAGCCCATTACCAAAAACATCGGCGACCTGCTCGAAGACCTGCTGCGCGAGTGCGAACAGTTTGTGGGCAAGCCCGCGGCGCTCATGACCAAAGACGAGCGCATCCGCGCCATTGGCTACCTCGACCGTCGCGGCGCCTTCCTCATCTCCAAGTCGAGCGAACGCGCCTGCGAGTTCTTTGGCATCTCCAAATACAGCTTCTATAGCTACCTCAATGAGGCCAAGGCGGCGGCCGGCGACAAGTAGGCACTCGCCTGGATTGCCCCTCCCCTTTTGGGCGCGAGTTCTGGAAAGCACGAATCCAAGACCGAGCCGCTTGGGAAGTTCCATATAATCGATGTCATTAGTATTTCGAAAGGATGGAACAGAATGGCGTTGAGCAAGGCATCATGCACCGGTCGCGGATTGATTCCGGCAATTGGTGGACATGTGCACCGCATGTTCGATGAGGGTGAAGACGACCTGTTTTCGCTGAGCCTTGACGACGTGATGGATGATCGCCCGTGGACCGCCGACGAACTCATGGGCGGCGGCGGGGCTCGCCCGTCAAGCCCCAATCCCGCACTTGCGCCTAAGTCCGCACCTGCGCCGACTCCTGCGCAGTCGCCTGTTTCGATGCCCGCGCCTACGCCCGCACCCACTTCGGCGCCCACGCCCGCTCCCCGCCCCGCAAGCGACCCGTCCGAGACGGCGGCATTTCTCGCAGCAGCGACGCAGGGCAAATCGGCCGACAGCACCGTTATGTACAACGCCCAGCAGTTGCCCGTTCCTGCGGCACGCAAGCCTCCGGTCGCAAGGCTCGATGAGCCCGTTGCCCGTCAGGTTGCCTACGATTCCTGGGCTGCAGCCGATCTGGATGAGACCTCTACCGGCATGCCGGCGCTCGACGTTCCAGTTAACCCGCTTTTTGCCGCCAACACGAGCGCCACGGACTATGAGGGCGGTGCGGCATATTCCGATTATTCCGATGGCTATGCTGGCACCGGTCGCATCGAGACCGAGGATTATGGCACCGCATCGAGCGATTATCTCAACGATCCGTACGCTGCCACGTCTGCACCGGAATATGACCCGGAGGCCGCGTCCGCACCGGCGTATACCAAAAGCACGGGCGAAGAGCGCTTCGCCGATT
>CAJMOL010000224.1 GCA_905215095.1 uncultured bacterium
GTGTAGTTGCAGCTGTGCTGCGGATAAATGGCACCGATTTCGGGGTTGTTCGTTCCGACGAACACCAGCACGCCCGGCACGATGTTCAAAAATTCCGAGAAGTCCTCGCCCGAAAGCGTGCCGCGGTAATGGCCCTCGCCTGCGGGGCCCAGGCACTTGAGCACAGCTTGGCGGCAGCGCTCGCTCGAGGCGGCATCGTTTTCGACCTTGTAGTTGGCGATGGTGTAGTCGGTGAGCTCTGCCTCGGCGCCCAAGGCGGCCGCGGTATGCTCCACGATGCGGCGCATAAGCTCCGGCATTTCCTCGTGGGTCGAATCTCCGTAGGTGCGCACCGTGCCGGCGAGGTACGCCGTGCCGGCGATAACGTTGCGCGCGGTGCCGCCGTGCAGCTCGCCGACGGTGATGACGGCGGGTTCGTAGGGGCTAATCTCGCGCGAGACGATGGTCTGCAGGGCGTTGACGATCTCTGCCGCAACCATAACGGCGTCGTGGCCGCGCTGGGGCATGGCGCCATGGCACGAGGTGCCGCGGACGTCGATGCGGAACCAGTCGGTATTGGCCATGCGCGGTCCGGGCTCGCAGCTCACGGTGCCGGCGTCGACCTCACTCCAGATGTGCGCGGCGTAGGCGCCAGCGACGCCGTCGAGCACACCCGTGCCAATCATGAGTTTGGCGCCCTGGCCGTTTTCCTCGCTGGGCTGGAAGACGATGCGGACCTCGCCGTGGATGTCGTCAGTCATATGGCGCAGGATTTGCAGCGTGCCGAGCATCATGGCGATGTGGCAGTCGTGGCCGCAGGCGTGCATGCAGCCCTCGTTGACACTGGCGAACTCCTCGCCGGTCTGCTCGGTGACGGGCAGGGCGTCGATATCGGCACGCAGTAGGATGCGGCGGCGTGGCGTGCCGTCCTCGCGGTAGGCATCCGGCGCGGTACCGCGAAGCGTTGCCACCAAGCCGGTCTTGAGCGGACGCTCGTAGGGGATATTCATGGCGTCGAGCTGGTTGGCGATGTCGGAGGTCGTGCGCTCCTCGGCAAGGCTCAGCTCCGGGTGCTTATGGAAGTGCCGGCGCTGCTTGATGATATAGGGTTCAAACTCGGTAGCGATATCTTTGATGGCTGCGGTGACGTCGTCAGCCGCGCGAGCCTCGGTCGCCGCCATAATCTGCTGTGCCTTGGTCTTCGTCATGGTCGATTTGCTCCTTGCTGGGTTGATCGCAAAATCGTACAGGCTTTCTCCAGTATGCCACCTGCCGCTAGGGCTGGTAAAGTTGCCGTTTGCCGCTTGGGGTTTTGTTACAAGGGCGGGGGAGTACACTCGGGGGTGTTGAATTTCCTGCCAGAGATGGGGATGCCCATGCAACATATCGATCGGATTATCCGCTCCAAGAACGTCTTTACCGCGCAAGACGGCATCGATACCGCCCGCGAGCTGGCGATTGCCATCGCAGGCGACCGTATCGTCGCAGTCGGAGCGCCCGATGACGTGATCGCCGCCGCTCCTGCCGCCACGTCGGTTATCGACTACGGCGAGCAGTTTGTCTGCCCCGGTTTCCATGACGCTCATCTGCACTTCTTCCATACCTCGGTCGGTTCCTCGCCGTACATGCTCATGGATATGGGCACGTCCGAGGCAGCGCTGGTGCAGCACGCGCTCGAGTTTTCCCAGGATCTGCCCGGCGACGCTTGGGTCGTAACGCAGGGCTGGCGCGACTACCGCTGGGATCCGCCCGAGCATCCAACCAAGGCGTCGCTCGATGCGGCATTCCCCGATCGTCCCTGCGTTATGTATTCGGGCGACGGGCACACGCTTTGGCTCAACAGCCGTGCACTCGAGGCGCTCGGCGTCACGCGCGACAGCGAGCCGCCGGCGGGCGGCAGCTACGACAAGGACGCAAACGGCGAGCTCACGGGCATTGCTCACGAGGCGGCCGCCATGCAGCTGCTACCGCGCTGCCTTGAGTGGCTGGGGGAGGATCGCATTGCAAGCGCTTACTCCGATCAAATGAGGCGTATGGCCGAGCAGGGCATCACCTCGATCTGCGATATGTCGCTCATGCCCATGCCGGGCTGCGACTTTATTCGCGACGATGTTTACGACAGGCTGCAGGCCGCCGGCAAGCTGGGCATCCGCGCCCATCTGTTTCCCACGCTGCTGGATGACCAATCGCGCTTGGAAGAACTCCAGACCCGCTACGCAAACAACGCGCTGCTCTCGGCGCCAGGCTTTAAACAGTTTTTCGACGGTGTGTCGAGCGAACACACGGCATATCTCACCGAGCCCTATACCAACCCGCGCTTCCCGGGCGATCAAGGTCGCCTGACGGTTCCTACCGAGCGTATGCGCAAGCTGGTCCTCGCTGCCGCGGAGCGCGGCCACACTGTGCGCATCCACGTCATCGGCGACGGTGCGATTCATGCCGCGCTGGATATCTTCGAGGAGGCCGCCGACCTGTACGGCCTGCCCCAGCACGGCCATAACACGCTCGAGCACCTGGAGAACCTCTTGCCCGAGGACATCGACCGCCTGCGCAAGCTCAACGTGGTTGCTTCGAGCCAGCCCTGCCACATCACGCTCGACCCGGGTGGCCCGGAGCGCGACCTGGGCCTGGAGCGCAGCCGCATCATGTGGCCGTTCGCAACCTATAAGCAGCGCGGCATTCGCCAAGCCTTCGGTACCGACAGCCCCATCACAGCTGTTACCAGCATGAACGTGCTCTACACGGCTATCACGCGCCAGGACCCCAAAAGCCACTGGCCCGAGGGCGGCTGGCTGCCGAGCGAGCGCATCGATGCGGCAACAGCCCTGCGCAACTACACCCTGGGCAGCGCCTACGCGGCAGGCGACGAGCAAAACCTCGGCAGCCTGGAACTCGGCAAATACGCCGATCTGGTAGTCCTGGACCAAAACCCGCTCACCGTTGACCCCCAAGACCTCCAGGCCACAAAAGTTCAGGCCACCTACCTGGCAGGTAACTTGATCTACGAGCACTAATATTCATGTCGTACCGTTAAACGCGGCTCGGGAAGCCTATTTTGGGATAGCGCTCGAGCCGCGTTTGTTTGCCGATCGGGTCCGTTAGGAGCGTCCCCACTCTGCTGGATTTGGGCGCGGGGCGGAGGCACCGCTGCCCCGCGCGCTCAATTTGGACATCAGCAATGCTGCCTCTTGGTGTTTTGCATACTTTCCATTGCAGATTGCATAAATAGGCTGGGATGTTCTTTCTGGTCCTTATGTACCCCCGCCTGGGCCGTGCAAAAAACGGAGTATTCAGCACCGCAAGCCCCGCCGGTGCCGCTGCAGTTGAATAACATTACGG
>CAJMOL010000225.1 GCA_905215095.1 uncultured bacterium
GTACCTTGTTAAGGTCGACGCTCTTGGCGCACACGTCCACGCCCTCAACGACAATCGAGCCGCTCGTGGGATGCTCCAGACGATTGATGCAGCGAAGCATCGTCGACTTGCCCGAGCCCGAGGGGCCCAAGACCACAACGACCTCACCCTTGTGCACATCCAGATCGATGTCGCGCAGGACCACGTTATCGCCAAAGGCCTTCTGGAGATTCTTGATGCTGACGACGACCTCGTTCGAGTTATTGGTTTCGCTCATGATAGAACCTCCTTACAGACCGGCGATATGATCGGCGGGCGTCGCGACAACCTGTCCGGCGCTCTTGGTGGGACGCTTCTTCTTAGTTTCGGCCGTCCCCAGAAGCCTCGCCTCAAGACCGCTCACCAAGCGCGCAAGCGGCAGGGTAATGACCAGATAGAACAGGGCGGCAACCACATACGGCGTGATGGACCCCGTCGTGGCCACGATGGTGCGAGCGTTCATGACGATCTCGACCACGCCCACGGCCGCAAGCAGCGACGTATCCTTGTAAAGCAGGATGAACTCACTGGTCAACGTAGGCAAAACATTGCGGAACGTCTGCGGAATCATAACGTAGAGCAGTGTTTGGAAGGCGTTCATGCCCAGCGAGCGCGCGGCCTCGTTCTGGCCCTTGGGGATCGACTGAATACCGGCGCGGAAGATCTCGCACAGGTAGGCGGACGAGTTCATGGCCATGACGATAACGCCCAGCACATAGTCGTCAACCTTGACGCCGGCCAGCGGCAGGCCAAAGAACGCGATGTAGATCTGCAGGAACGCCGGCGTACCGCGGATGATATTCACATAGATGCCGGCAAGGCAACGCAGGATGCGCGACTTGGAGATGCGCATGAGCGACAGGGCAAAGCCAAAGGGAATTGCCAGCGGAAACGCCACGAGCACGATCGAGAGCGACATGAGGAAGCCTTTGAAGACGATCGGCAGGCTCTGGACCAAAATGACCGGGTTCAGGAACAGGCGAAGGAACATGTTGGAATTCCATGCCTCGACCCACGGCTGCTCCTTAAGGTCGGCCAGGAAGTTATCGAATGCCGTCACGCCCTTGATCTCCACCGATGGAATCTTGGAGATCTTCTTGGTCGAACCATCGGCGAGCGTATAGGTACCGCTAAAGGCCTCGTCGCCGCCCTCGACGGGGAAGGTCACGCCGTAGACCTCGACACGGAAATAGCCGCCAGCGGGCGCCGTCTCGCCAAAATCGATCTTGAGCGTCTGGCCGTCGACCTTGCACGTAGGCTTCATGGGCGTACGGTCCATAAGGTCATCGCCCGAGAGCATCGTCAGACGTGTGTCGTCCGCACCAAAGGTCGTGCCATCGGCAAACGTCAGCGAAAGACCACTCAGTTCCTCGTCGGCATCGGCCTGGACCTCCCAGGTAATGCGCGTCTCGGTGCCGCCGACCACAGCGCTGCCCGAACCGGTGTTGGGTCGGGCGGTAATCTTTGCGGTCTCAAGCGCCTGGGCGGTCGTGGGCGCATATGCCCCCACGCACACCAGCGCGAGCGCCACGGCCATGGCGCAGGCTAGCTTTTGGAGCAAGGCGAGCAGTGGAAAACGCTGCTCCGCAGCCCCTTCGTTCAATCGAGACAAGGTGGCTCCTATCGTAGAAGTTGCCGGCAAAACGAGACGGAAGCACTCTCCGTCAAGAGAAGCGCAAAGGCCCTCTCCGCAAAACGGAAAGGGCCTACACGCAATCAAGTAGCTATTTTACTTGATGTTGTACTTAGCCATGAGGGCGTCGACGGTACCGTCGTCGGTCAGGTCCTTGATGGCCTGGTTGATGTCGTCCTTGAGCTTGGTGTTGCCCTGGTTGATGGCGATGGCGTACTCCTCGCCGGTGCTGATCTGCTTAACCGTATGGCAGGTGTTGAACTGCTCGGCGGTCAGCTGGCTGGCAACGGAGCGATTGGTGACCACGGCGTCGCCCTTGTCGGACTGCAGGGCGCTGAAGCACTCGGTGGCGTCCTTATAGGGGACGATCTTGGCCTTGGGGAAGTTCTCCTGGGCAAAGGACTCGGCGGTCGAGCCAGACTGAACGATGATGGTAGCGTCGGCGTTGTTGAGCTTCTCGCTGTAGTTGTCGGCCGTGATGTCGGTGTTATCGACCTTGGTCACGATAGCCTGATCGTCCATGTAGTAGGAATCGGAGAAAGTGACTTCCTTCTCACGCTCGGGCGTGTCAGTGATAGCCGCGATGGCGACGTCATACTTGGCGCCCGAAGCAACGCCGGGAACGAGCGTGTCGAAGTCGTTGTTGACGTACTCGACATCCAGGCCCAGCTTGTCGCCGATAGCCTTGATGAGCTCAAGGTCAAAGCCCTGATAATCGCCGTTGTCATCCTTGTACTCAAACGGAGCGTACTCGGCAGAGGTGCCGACGGTCAGCGTACCGTCCTTGACGAGCGCGTACTCCTTGGAGCCGTCGACCTTCTCGACCTTCGCGTTGTCAGAGCTGCTGGAACCGGCATCAGAACCAGAGGTGGCGTTGGACGAGCCGCAGCCCGTCAGTGCAAGGGCGATCGCCATGGCGCCCGTGGCGGCAAATGCGCCAAGCTTCTTCAGCTTCATAATCAGTCTCCTTCCGGTGACCTCGTTTGATTCAGAGGTCTGCAAAAACTGTTGGATATTATGCACCCGTAAATGCGAAACTGCAATTAGAAAACTGATTGAAACAAACCCATAACGTGAATGGAACACTCCACTTTGTGACAGTCATTACTGCTGCAATGACCTTAATAGCGTAATTTCCACCGCATAACCTGCAAGTTCGTTCGGTGTCTCCAAAATAAATGGCAATGAACGCAAACGGCCATTCGATACAATATCCTGCATAACCTGCATACCGCCGCCAAACTCTTCACTACCCAGATAGCCCTTACCGATGCATTCGTGGCGGTCCTTATGGGCGCCGCAGGGATTCTTGGAGTCATTGATGTGCACGGCGCGCAGGCGCTCGATACCCACCACACGATCGAACTCGTCAAGCACACCGTCAAGATCGCAGACGATGTCATAGCCGGCGTCATTCACATGGCAGGTGTCCAGACACACGCCCAGCTTGGCCGACAGCTCGGGGCGCTTGTCGGCAACGCCCTCGATGATGAGCGCCAGCTCCTCAAAGCTGCGGCCCACCTCGGTACCCTTGCCGGCCATGGTCTCGAGCAGCACCGTCGTCTGCTGGCCCTCAAACATCACCTGGCACAGGGTGTCGACAATCATCTGAATGCCGGCGTCGGAGCCCTGCCCCACATGCGCACCGGGATGGAAGTTGTAGTAG
>CAJMOL010000226.1 GCA_905215095.1 uncultured bacterium
GCATCTGCCGGGCAATCTGGCGCTCAAGCCGTCGCTCGCGTACCAAAGTACGCGTCGCTCCTCTTTCGCACCACCTTGCCACGGCAGCTGCCCGCTCGCTGACGTTGGTTCAACCAGTGATTGACCCGTTGTCCTTAGATTGCTAGCTATTCATTTGAAGGAGTTTGCACCATGAAGTTCTTTATCGATACCGCCAACCTTGACGAGATCGCCGAGGCTAAGAGCTGGGGCTGCCTTGCCGGCGTCACCACCAACCCGTCCCTGTACGCCAAGACCGGCGGCAAGCTGGCCGACTTTGAGCCTCACATGCTCAAGATCGCCGAGCTTTGCGAGGGGCTGCCCGTGTCCGCCGAGTCCACCGCGACCACTGCCGAGGGCATGATCGAGGAGGGCAAGCGCCTTGCCGCCCTCGCCCCCAACATTGTGGTCAAGCTCCCCGTGTGCGAGGCCGGCCTCGCCGCCTGCCGCGCCCTGGCCGATGCAGGCGTGCGCGTCAACATGACGCTCGTCTTCTCGCCGACCCAGGCCTTGATGGCCGCCAACGCCGGTGCCCGCTACATCAGCCCGTTTGTGGGACGCTTCGACGACATCGCCGAGGACGGTATTTCGCAGCTCGATAACGTTGTGACCTGCATCAAGAACTACGACTGGACCGGTAAGAACGTCGACGACACCGTCGAGATCATCACCGCATCCGTCCGCACGCCCAATCACGTGACCCAGGCGGCGCTGCTCGGTGCCGATATTGCGACCGTCCCCATGGCTGCTCTTAAGAAATGCCTGCATCACCCGCTGACCGACCAGGGCCTTGTCTCGTTCGAGGCCGACTGGAAAAAGGTCGTCGAGGCACAGTAACGATGGTTCTGCCGGCCCAGCATTTGTTATGCCGGGCCGGCGTGCTCAAGAGAGGAAACTCCATGACCGATCAGGAACTGGCCAAGATTGCCAATGAGGTTCGCCGCGGTATTGTCACGGGTGTCCACGCCGCCAAGTCGGGGCATCCGGGCGGATCGCTTGGCGCCGCCGACATTATGACCTACCTCTACTTTGAGGAAATGGATGTCGACCCGGCGAATCCGAGCCGCGCCGAGCGCGATCGCTTTGTGCTCTCCAAGGGACATTGCGCTCCGGCACTCTATGCCGTGCTCGCCGAACGCGGGTTCTTTCCCAAGGAGGAGCTCGAGACGCTCCGTCATATCGGCAGCCGCCTGCAGGGCCATCCCAATATGAATGACACTCCGGGCGTCGACATGTCTACCGGATCGCTCGGTCAGGGTATCTCCGCCGCGGTTGGAATGGCACTCGCCGCAAAGCACTGGGGTGACAGCTACCGCGTCTACACGCTGTTGGGCGACGGCGAGTGCGAGGAGGGCCAGGTGTGGGAGGCGGCCATGTTCGCCGGCAACCACGACTTGGATAACCTCGTCGCTATCGTCGATCATAATGGCCTGCAAATTGACGGCAGTATCGACGAAGTTAACTCTGCTATGCCGCTTGCCGACAAGTTCCGCGCCTTTAAGTGGCATGTGATCGAGCTTGCCGACGGTAACGACATGGCGCAGATTGCCGCCGCCTTTGCCGAGGCCCGCAAAGTGAGCGGCTCGCCCGTGGCCATTATCGCCGAGACGGTGAAGGGCAAGGGCGTCTCCTTTATGGAAAACCAGGTGGGCTGGCACGGCAAGGCGCCCAACGATGAACAGTTTGAGCAGGCCATGGCCGAGCTCGCAGCAGCAGGGGAGGAGCTCTAATGGCAGACGTCAAGAAAGTCGCCACGCGCGTTAGCTATGGCGAGGCGCTTGTCGAGCTGGGCAATGAGCGCGATGACTTTGTGGTTCTCGATGCCGACCTGGCCGCCGCCACGCAGACCGGTAAGTTTAAGGCTGCGCACCCTGAGCGCTTCTACGACGCCGGCATTGCCGAGAGCAACTTGATGGGGCTTGCCGCCGGCATTGCGACCACGGGCCACGTCGCCTTTGCGAGCACCTTTGCCATGTTCGCCGCCGGCCGCGCGTACGAGCAAGTGCGTAATTCCATCGGATATCCGCACCTCAACGTCAAAATCGGCGCCACACATGCGGGTATCTCGGTCGGTGAAGACGGCGCCACGCATCAGTGCTGCGAGGACATCGCGCTCATGCGCACGATCCCGGGTATGACGGTAATCGTTCCCGCCGATGACATCGAGGCTCGCGCTTGCGTGCGCGCTGCCTATGAGTTTGAGGGGCCAGTCTATATGCGCTTCGGCCGCCTGGCAACACCGGTCATCAACGACCACGAGGACTATGAGTTCAAGATTGGTCGCGGCGTAGTCGTGCGCGAGGGGTCCGATGTGACTATCGTCGCATGCGGCCTCATGGTCGCCGAGGCGCTTGAGGCTGCCGAGGCGCTCGCTGCCGATGGCATCGATGCCGAGGTCATCAACATGCACACGATCAAGCCGCTCGATGAGCGCCTGGTGGTTGCCAGCGCCAAGAAGACTGGTCGCGTGGTCACCGCCGAGGAGCATTCGATTATCGGTGGTCTTGGCGAGGCCGTGGCCTCGGTGCTCGCGGAGCAGCGTCCGGTGCCGATGCGACGCGTCGGCGTGCGCGATGTGTATGGTGAGTCCGGCCCTGCGGTCGATTTGCTGCACAAGTACGGTTTGGACGCCGACGGCATCGAAGCTGCGGTCAGGTCTGTGTTGTAAGGAAGGTTTCCATGGGATTTGTATCTGCCAACCAAGTGACGATCGGGTATACCGCCGCCTCGCGCGAGGACGCCCTGCATTATTTGTCCGAGCAGGCAATCGAGCTCGGCTTTGCCGATGACGCATCTGCCGTAGAAGCTGCCTTTATTGCTCGCGAGAACGAGGCCGAGACCGGCCTTGTCGCCGGTTTTGCCGTTCCGCATGCCAAAAGCGACGCGATCCATACGCCGGGCGTTGCCGTGCTTAAACTAGCCGAGCCCGTTGAATGGCCGAGCTTCGATGGGGTGCCCGTCGATGTTGCGCTCGCGCTGTACGTGCCCGCCGGCGAGGCTGGAACCACGCATCTGCGCCTGCTCTCCAAAGCTGCCGTGATGCTGATGGACGCAGGTTTCCGTGACAAAGTGCGTGCGAGCACCGATCCCGTTGAGATTGCGGAGCTCATCAATAGCGGACTCGAAGACTAGAACAGTCATCCCGTTCAATCAATTGATCCTTCTCCAAGGAAAAGGGCCGTGACGCCATATAGGTGTCGCGGCCCTGTTTGCGTTTCCCCAGATAAAACCTGCCAAAATAAACCTGTCCCTTTTTGGCAGGTTAATCGGGGACTATTTCACCGCAACTT
>CAJMOL010000227.1 GCA_905215095.1 uncultured bacterium
CAGCGAGTCCGAGCAGCGCATTGTCGACTATATTTTGGAGCACCAGTCCGAGGCGCCACGCCTCACGGCCGCTCAGCTCTCGCGCGCCGCCGCCACGTCCGAGGCGACCGTTTCGCGCTTCTGCCGCAAGCTTGGCTTTGGTAGCTTCCGCAGCTTTCAGTTTTCCTTGGCGAGGGATTTGGAAAGCCAGCGTAACGAGGGCCTGACTGACGAGGTCTCGCTCGACAATATGGAGCAGAGTCTCAAGAATATCCTGGCTGCCAAGGTGAGCGAGCTTAATGCGACCATCGACGGAATCGACCACGATACGCTGGCGGCTGTTGTGCATGCCCTTAAGCATGCAGGGGTCATTGAGTTTGCAGCTGTGGGCAATACGAACGCGGTTGCGCTCGATGCGACATTTAAGTTTTCGCAGCTGGGCCTGCGCTGCATGGCGAGCACCATTAGCGAGACATCAATCGGCTTTGCGCTCACGTTACGCCCGGGTGACGTCATCGTGCTAATCTCAAACTCCGGCAAATCGCGCCGTTTGAATCGCATGGCAAAAGCGGCTCGCGCCTGCGGCGCCACTGTAGTCGTCATCAGCAGCGACAGCAAATCTCCGCTTGCGCGCCTGGCCGACTACACCTTTAATACCATCAATCACGAGGCACTGCTGACAACGGGCGATTTCGCGTTCTCCAAGATGAGCGCCACGATGATCATCGAGGTCATCTACAACTTCCTGCTGCCCGAGATTGAAGACGCTCGCGAACATATCAGCTACTACGAGGAGCTCATCCAGCCGGATAAGGTTGTGGAGTAAAACGAGTAGTGGGACAAAAATTTCAGTCTATTTTGTCCCACCAACACCGCTGATACGACCTAACCTCGAGCTTCTTCGAGCATCTGCTTTGCGTGAGCCAAGCTTGCCTCGGACTGATCGCCGCTCAGCATGCGGGCGATCTCGGCGGTACGCGCTTCGCCGGTTACCTCGTCCAAATGCGTCTGGGGAACATCGCCTGGTTCCTTGCTGACAACATAATGCTTGTCAGCCATGACGGCGACCTGCGCCAGGTGGGTTACGACAATGACCTGATGCGTGGCGGCAAGATCGGCCAGGACACCGGCCAGCGCACGGGCGGTGGAGCCGCCGACACCGGCATCGACCTCGTCGAACACCAGCGTATCCACGCCGTCCGCATTACCGAGGACAACCTTACTCGCCAGCATGACGCGGCTCAGCTCGCCGCCCGACGCAATACGGCGCAAGGGACGCGGTGTCAAGCCGGCGCCGCTGCGATACAAAAGCTCATAGCTCGAAGGACCCGCGGGTGTCCACTCAGCGCGAGGGAGATCGCGGGACTCCCAGACCAGCTCAGCGCCGCCCATCTCCAGGCGTGCCATCTGACGACCCACCTCGTGACAAAAACGCGGGGCTGCCGTATTGCGCGCACGCTTGAGCGCCTTGGCGGCGGCGAACAGTTCATGCTCCGCCGCGCCAAGCGCTTCGCGCGCCTTCTTGATCTGCTCATCGCCATCGTCTACCAGCGACAACAGCTCTTGCGAGCGATCGCGCATGGCAAAAACATCGTCCATGGTGGGACCCCACTGACGCAACAGGCCCTTGAGGTCGGTATACCGCTCACGCATGCGAGCGAGCTCGCGCGGGTCGAAGGCGACGCCATCGCGATAGGCACGAAGCTCGTTCGCGCAATCCTCAAGGGAGATACAGGCATCCGAAAGCGCATCGGCAATGTCGCCCAGTTTGCGATCGACGGTAGCCATTCGGGAAAGTTCTGCCACGGCGCTGTTCACGGCGTCGAGCGCTCCCCCCTCGGAGGCAAGCGATGCATGGGCATCGTTAGCTGTGGCAACCAGTACCTCGGCATGTTCGGAGCGCGGCAGCAGTTCCTCGAGTTCCTCATACTCACCCGGCTTGGGGTCGACCTCGGCGATGCGCTCCAGGGCGAAGCGCGCCTCCTTGACACGACTCCCCTGCGCACGCGAGGCCTCCTCGACGCGACGGACCTCCTTGGCGGCCGCGCGCGAGGCTTTAAAGCAAGCGCGGTAATGCCCAAGCGCCTCGAGTGCCGGGCGCCCTGCCCATGCATCGACCATCGCAACGTGATGCGCCGGATCGAGCAAGCGCTGGTGCTCGTGCTGGCCGCACAGATCCATCATCACTCCAACGCGCTCCGAAAGCTCGCGCACGCTGGCGATGCGGCCGTCAATCTTGACACGGCTGCGACCCTCGGCAGAAAGGCTGCGCTGAACGGTGAAACCCTCCGTGTCGTGCGGGCCGTCGAACAGGCGCGCCTCGACGCTAGCGAGCGCCTCGCCCTCGCGCACCGTCGACGAATCCGCGCGCTCGCCCAAAATGAGCTTGAGCGCCGAGAGCAGTGCGGTCTTACCGGCACCGGTTTCTCCGGTCAGAACCGTTAGACCCGCGCTCGGAACCAACGTCGCCTCGCGAATGAGTGCAATGTTGGAAACCTGCAGCTCATCGATCATGGCGCACTCCATAGAACACGCGGCTCACCGAGTTATAGAAGCTCTCGGGACCGTAATCCAGCAGCAGCACATCGCCGGGACCGCGACGCACAGCCACGCTCTCGACCGTGCCGTCGCAGGTAATAAACTGTCCGTCGATAGCGATGGCAGGCACACTCGGGCGGTCGTCGGACATGAAGATCTCGACGACATCGCTTGGCGAGGTCAAGAAGGCGCGAGCCTGAATAGTATGCGGAGCGATGGGCACGCAAACCATACCCGTGTAATCGGGGCTCACGATAGGACCGCCGGCGCTCAGCGCATAGCCGGTGGAGCCGGTCGCCGTCGACACGACGACACCATCACCGCGCAGGCGATCGATATGATGGCCGGAAACCGTGATGTCAAACTCGACCATATCGGACAGGGGCCCGCGCGTGAGCGCCATATCGTTGAGAGCAAACGTGCGCACGACGTCCTTCGTGCCGTCATCGCGCACCGAGACGATATCCGCGGCGATGGTGGCGCGGCGGCTCACATGGAGCTCACCGGAAAGGGCATCGCTCACAACCTGCAAAATATCGCGTTCCTCGGGACTGGCCGCCGTCAAAAAGCCAAGGTGACCATAGGAAAGCCCCAAAATGGGAATCTCACGGTAATTGAGAATACGGGCGGCGCGAAGCAACGTGCCGTCGCCGCCGAGAGTAATGACCAGGTCTGCATCGTCAACATCGGGCGTGCTCTGAATCTTGGAGCGCTGGTCGGCAGCCCATGCGACCTCATAGCCCTGGCGCG
>CAJMOL010000228.1 GCA_905215095.1 uncultured bacterium
CGCACCTACTTGCGACGAAGCAGCGCCGAGACCTCGGGCATCTTAAAGACGAAGGCAAGGCCAAAAGTCACGGCGAGCGAGACGACGCCTGCAACACAAACGTAGCCCAGGGTAATGAGGATCGAGCTGCCAAGCATTCCGACAAAGTGCTCAAGTGCCCACATGACGCCGGCGCCCGTGGCAGCGCCCAAGCCACCGAACAACAGGCCGAAGAAACCGCCGTGCAGGATAGACTTGACCTGAAGGCCATGTAGACGACGGCGCAGCCACCACAGCGAGCATCCGACCAAGACCACGTAGTCAACGACGTACGAAAGCGCAATTGCCGGCATACCGTAGCCCAATACCACGCCAAACAGCAGCACCGAACCGGCCTGACCGATAGCGGAGTACAGGCAATAGCGGCTATAAGGTTTCATATCGAGCAGGGCCGAGAAGCTCTTCTGCATCAGCACGACCACGCCGTAGAGCGGCAGGGAAAGTGCCAGATAGATAAGGAACTCCGACACCAGCGCCACACCGGATTCATCGAACTTGCCGGCGCAGTAGATCATGTTGAGCGGACGGGCGAAGACGATCAGGTACATCGCAAACGGAATCAGGAAGAAGAGCATCTGGGCGACACCGCGCGAAATGCCCGTGCGGACGCTGTCGTAATCCTTCTCCTGCGCATCGTGAGAGAGTTCGGTATAGAGTGCCGTCGAAAGCGAGGCGGCGATCAGCGCATAGGGCAGCGTGTACCACAGGCGCGCATATGCGATGACGGAAGGGCCGGTCTCGGGCTGCACCACCAGCGCGGCGGCATTGGTAATGGAGGTCGAGACAAACATGCACACCGTGGCGAGCAGCGTCGGGATACCAAGCGCAATCGTCTGTCGCAGCGCGGGGTCCTTAAAGTCGATATGGATATGAGGATGCACGCCATGCTTGCCGAGCGCGGGAATCTGGCAGGCCATCTGGACAAAGACGCCGAGGGTCGTACCGGCTGCGATCAAGATAATGCCGACCCGCTCGCCAAATTGTGCAGACACGGGAGCAAAGCCCATAAAGGTGGCGATGACGATGACATTGTTGAGAACCGGGGCAAACGTCGACCAGAAGTAGTCGCGGTGTGCGTTGAGAACACCCGAGAACACCGAGCCCAAACCATAAAACAGAATTTGGATAGCAAAGAAGCGGAACATGAACGCAGCGGTATCCATGCTGTCGCCATTACCCGAAAGGAACGACTGCGTCCAAATAAAGCCGGGAGCAAACACGGTGCCCAGCAGCGAGATGCCGCCCAGCACCAGAAGCAGAATACCGAGCAGGTTGCCGACATACTCGTTCGATGCCTCGCGGCCCTGCTCACGCCTCACGCCCATATACACCGGCAAAAACGCCGTAACGAGCATGCCGCCCATCACGAGCTCGTAGAGCATGTTGGGCAGGTTGTTGGCAACCTGATAGGAGGACGAGAGCAGCGACATGCCGATGGCGGCCGCCATGGCCCACGTGCGGATAAACCCGGTGACGCGCGACACGATGGTCAGCACGGTCATGAGGCCAGCAGAACGACCAACCGTGGAGTAGTCCGACGAACCCATATCGTCTACGTCGTCCTGAGAGCCCTCATGAACCTCATCTTGTGGCGGCAAATCGTCCACGACGGTAAAGGAGCCAGTCATCGCAAAGGGATCGTCGACCAAAACGGCGTCATCAGCAGGCGCGGCGTCATCGCTGGTCAGCATGTTGTTACCAGATACGGCATCATCATCGAATATGGCATGGTCGCCAAACACCGTGTCAACTTCTTTGGCGGCGACGGTTCGGGCAGAAAACGACAGAGGGTCCCAATCGTCATCACCGTCGATGGCCACGCCCTCGACGGGATCGGTCGAACCAAGCGGCGACCATTCGTCATCCGAAAGAAGCGGTTCGCCATCATCATGAGCCGCGGGCTTGGCGGAACGAGCGACAGGAGCGCTCTGCGGCACGCTCTTTCCCTGGGCTGCCATCAAAAACACCGCCGTCTCATCGGGACGCGGCACACGAGGAGCCTCGGAGGCGACCGGCGTCACGCTGGCGCTCGATTGAGCGGCGGCCAAAAAGACAGCCGTCTCATCGGGACGAGCTGAAGAAAGAACCGTACGGGGAAGCGCCGTGCCGGCACCGGCGGCACGCAAGTACACGGCCGTCTCGCCCGGGTCAGCGGCAGCGGACCAGGCGTTTCGAATCTCGTTATCGAACGAAGCAGCCTCGGGCGCGGGCGCCTGAGGAGCCGACCCTTTTGCAAAGTGAGCTCCGCGCTTTGATTCTTCCTGCGGCATCGCTCAGTCCTCTCTCGTGATCGGGGCAACCGTCGCCCCGCAAAATGCAATTAAATCATCGGGTGCAAGCTCGAGCTGATAACCACGCTTGCCTCCCGAAATAAAAATGGTATCCCAAAGGACGCATGTCTCATCGATCAGCGTCCGGAAGCGTTTTTTCATACCGACCGGGCTGCAACCGCCGCGGACATATCCCGTCGCGGCAAGCAAATCTTTGACATGCATCATGGTCAGCGACTTTTCGCCTGCGGCGCGCGCGGCGGCCTTGAGGTCGAGCTCGTCGGCAACGGGAATGCAGCACACGACATGGTCGTTGGACGGCGTCGTGCAGACCAGGGTCTTAAATCCCTGACCGGGCTCCTCGCCAAGCTGCTCGGAAATCGCGACGCCCAGACCTGACGATTCATCGCCATCGTCTTCGTACGTATGGAGAACATAGGAGATGCCGGCGCTTTCCAGCTCGCGCATCGCATTGGTTTTTGGCGTCTTAACAGCCTTTGCCATGGCACATCCTTTCCCTCGCAGAGCGACGCAAGGATTAAGTATAGGGCCAATTCCGCCGCATATGCCATCTCGACACACAGAAGCGCCACCGAATCAGAAGGAATCGGGGGCGCGTCGGTACTACAACGTCTCTTTACTGCGCATCGAGCTGCGCCTGACGCTCACGGTCACGCTTGAGCAGCGGCGCCAAGAACTTGCCCGTGTAGCTCTGCGAACATGCCGCGACCTGCTCGGGCGTGCCTGAGACCACGACGGTTCCGCCGCCATTGCCGCCCTCGGGGCCCATATCGATCAGGCGGTCGGCGACCTTGATGACATCAAGGTTGTGCTCGATCACCAGAACCGTGTTGCCCGCATCGACCAGGCGCTGCAACACGTCGAGCAGCTGGCGAACATCCTCAAAATGAAGGCCGGTTGTGGGCTCGTCCAAAATATAGAAC
>CAJMOL010000229.1 GCA_905215095.1 uncultured bacterium
CTTCCAATTCCCGGACAAGCTCCGTTTGAGGCATGTACTCAAACAAGGCGTTTGTTGCGCAATACCAGTTCAACGAAGTAGGGGGTTAGGTTATACTAAATCGCGCTGTGGACCGTTTTTGATGCAAGAGGCTTCAAACACGGCATTCAGTGGGCACCCGTTTTGCTATTTGGGCGTCCATACGCTCATTGACGTCTCGACGTAAGCTCGGCCCCGGAGCTCGTTCGAGCTGTTCGTATTCCTTGAAAGGGGAAAAATGGACATATCGAGGAAGACTGATTACGCCCTTCGCATGCTCGCGATGCTTGCCGAGGACCCGGAGCGTCTGCTTTCTGTTCGCACCGCCGCCGAAGAGGTCAATGTCCCGTATTCGTTTGCCCGTTCGATTCAGCATGGTTTGGTTCAGGCCGGTATTGTGGAGAGCCTGCGTGGCGTCCATGGCGGCATGCGTCTTAAGGTCAGCCCCGACGATGTCACCATCCGCCAGGTCGTTGAGGCCGTTCAGGGCCCCATGGTCATGAACGATTGCACCGCGCCCGATGGCGACTGTGCGCGCATGGGCACGTGCTGCTATCATCCCCTGTGGGCCGGAGCTCAAGCGCTGATGCGCGACTACCTCGATTCCGTTTCGCTGGGCGATATCGTCGCTCACCGCCAGTTCCCGGCCGTCGATTCCAAGTTCGCCGACCGCGATGCGTTTCCCGAGTACGCCACCTGTGCGTGCGCTTGCCGGGAGGAATAGCGCCGCATAAGGAGCATAGCTATGATTCAGGACCCCTTTCGTTCGATGATTCGTTCGGAAGGGGTCCTGCGTTATCGCGACCTTCCGTGGCGCCGCACGCGCGACCCGTACATTATTTGGCTTTCCGAGGTTATGCTGCAGCAAACGCAGGTGCCGCGTGTGGAGACGCGTATGCCCGCGTGGCTCGACCGCTTTCCGACCGTACAGGCGCTCGCTCAGGCCGCTCCTTCCGACGTTTTGGATGCTTGGCAGGGGATGGGCTACAACCGACGTGCCCTGGCGCTTCACAGAGCCGCTCAGTGCGTTATGGAAGACTGGGGTGGGGAGTTTCCACGTGAGACGCGCGACTTGGTCGCCCTGCCCGGTATTGGCCCGGCGACGGCGCAAGGCATCCGGTCGTTTGCGTTCGATCTGCCGGGTGTGTATCTGGAGACCAACGTGCGCACGGTCTTTCTGCATCATTTCTTTCCCGATGTGCCGGCCGTTCCCGATCGCGAGCTGGTGCCGCTGATTCAGGCCGCCTGTCCGGCGGCTCCCGGTGCGACGGCGGATGAGATTGCGCCCTTTGCCGCGCCGCTCGATGATGCCGACACGCCGCGCGTATGGTATTACGCGCTGCTGGATTATGGCGCGTATCTTAAGAAGACGCTGCCCAATCCGTCCAGGCGCTCGGCGAGCTATAGCCGTCAGTCCAAGTTTGAGGGCTCGCGCCGTCAAAAGCGCGCCCATATTGTGCGCATGCTGCTAGCGGCGCGCGATGGGCAGCCGGCGGGCATCACACTCGCCGAGGCCGTAGCGGGTGTCAACGAAATGGAGGCGGAGGCAGGCCGCGAGCCGGTCGATCACGATCTTGTCGCAGGCATTTTGGCCGACTTGGAGCGTGAGGGCTTTTGCCGCGTGGAAGGTGACCGCTGGCTAAGCGTGTAGCCAACCCGAATCTGAAGAAGAGGATTGTAAGGTTTAAATTCTCGGCTTGAGGGCATCCTAAAGACAAGGCCGCTCGAAGCCTACGGGCGGCATATGTTGAAGGGAAGTACACCTATGGATTTTGAGAACTCCCAAACCAAGAAGAACCTCGAGACCGCTTTTGCCGGTGAGTCCCAGGCGCACACTAAGTATCGCTACTATGCATCCAAGGCCAAAAAGGACGGCTACGTTCAGATCTCGAATATTTTTGCCGAGACGGCGGGCAACGAGTCCGAGCACGCCAAGCTGTGGTTTAAGTATCTGCACGACGGCGCCGTTCCGGGCACTCTGGACAACCTGCGCGACGCCGCTGCGGGCGAGAACTACGAGTGGACCACGATGTACGACGAGTTCGCCAAGACCGCCGAGGAGGAGGGCTTTACCGAGATCGCCGCAAAGTTCCGTGGCGTCGGCGCTGTCGAGCAGGCTCACGAGGAGCGCTACAACAAGCTTGTCGAGCGCATTGAGTCGGGCGAGGTGTTTGAGCGCGAGGGCGTGAAGGTGTGGAAGTGCCTGAACTGCGGGCACCTGCACGTTGGTGCTGAGGCGCCTGAGGTGTGCCCGGTGTGTAACCACCCGAAGGCGTACTTTGAGGAGCAGGTGGTGAACTACTAGCGCTTGGCGCTGGCTGCTGCGGGGCGCGGGGCGGGAGGCCGGATTGCCTTCCCTCAACGCGACCCTGCGAAGCCGTGAGCGAGAGGGAAAGGTTTCCCCGCCCTGCGCTCCGTGGTCGGTGAGGACAGACTACATGCCTGCGAGACCTCGGGCGGCGGTGGCACACAGAAACGCCAAGGCTAGAATCACGAGCGAGCCCGCAATATCGGCCACCACGCCCGCAAAGCGGCGCTCAAACAGCCAACTCTCAAAGTGCGGGGCAACGTTGCGCCAAACACGCCACAGCAAGATGCCCATACCGATGACGCCCGGGATATTGAGCAGTAGGATCTCGGAGCACAAAAGACCGATCAGGTTGCCGGCGGCAAAGCCCGCATCGCCCTCGCAGTATTTGCGATAAATCATGTACAGCATGTACGCCACAAACGGCTGCAAGCACGCAGAAATAAACGTGACCACCATCGAGGGCTCCTGCGAAAAGACCTCGGTGAGTTTATCGACACTCGTAGCGTCCTTCGAAGCCAAGAATAAACCGATAACCACAAGGGGCACCACGCCCAAAATTACCTCGACCAGAGTAAACAACTTGGCAGTCAAATCCTCACTAGCCGAATTCAAATGGGGCGCCCACTCAGGATGAGCATGCGCGCCGACCTTCTTGTCCTTCTCGGCACGATCGGCCTTTTTGCCCTCGGCAACCCGACGACCAGGATCCTTGCGAGTCCCCGCCGCAGCAACCCGAGCCCGAGACTTCTTACCCATAACCAACACCTCACAAGAGGAAACGAATAGCCAACGCTACCCAGTGTACCCTCTAAGCAACGTCACCGCCCCAACCGGCCCCCACAAAAACGTGCCGCCCCATAAGGGGCGGCACGCAAACTTCTTATCAGCTTTTCTGTAACGAGCACGCGACGACCCAAAGCG
>CAJMOL010000230.1 GCA_905215095.1 uncultured bacterium
TTCCGCCCCGCAGCGTTTTCTACGGTTAAAGGAGTATGTATGTCCGTTGAGGTCATGAGGTCTGTGATCGATGCTGCCGAGGGGCGCGTGCCCGTCGACACGCTGTTTACCAATGCGCAGATCGTCGACGTGTATGGCCAGCGTGTGGCGCCCGGCAGCGTTGCCGTCAAGGACGGTGTGATCGTCGGCGTGCTCTACGATGGTCGCGACGATGCTGCTGGCACCTACGAGGCAACTGAGGTCGTCGACTGCCAGGGTCGCTATCTCGCTCCCGGTTTTATTGACGGGCATCTGCATATCGAGTCTTCGAACATCCGTCCCGCCGAGTACGCTCGCATGGCCGCGACGCGCGGTACTACCACCGCCATTGCCGACAGCCACGAGATTGCCAATGTTGCCGGTCTCGACGGCTTGCGCTTTATGATCGAGGACGGCCGCCGCGCACCCATCTCCATCAAGTATATGATGCCTTCGTGCGTGCCCGCGCTGCCCGACGAGCAGGCCGGTGCCGTTATTTCGGCTGCCGATATGCAGGCGTTTTTTGCCGAGCACCCGGGCGACGTCTTTGGTCTGGGCGAAATGATGAACCTGCCGGGTGTCTTTATGGCCGACCCCGAGACCTGCGCTCGCATCGATGCCGCTAACCAGACGCCGTCCAAGCAAGTTGACGGCCATGCGCCGCTCGTTGCCGGCAAGGACCTCAACGCCTATGCCGCAGCGGGCATTATCGCCGACCACGAGTCGACGATTCCCGAGGAGGCACTCGACAAGCTGTCTCGCGGCATGTATGTGATGCTGCGTGAGGGCACGTGCAGCCACGACCTGGCCAATTTGTCCCCGATGCTGCTGGAGAATCCTGCCCGCGCCCGCCGCTGCTGCTTTGCGACTGACGACCGCGCCCCTTCCGATGCGCTTGCGACCGGCATGATCGACAATGCCTGCCGCGTGGCTATCGAGGCCGGTATCGACCCCGTGGTCGCCATCTCCATGGCGTCCCTCTCCACGGCTGAGGCATTTGGCCTGGACCACGGCTGCCGCGACCCGCACGAGCTCCGCGGCGCAATCGCCCCGGGCAAGCGCGCCGACCTGCTGTTGCTCGATGACCTGACGTTTGCCAAGGCTCCGCATCGTGTTTATGCCGCCGGTGCCCTGGTGGCGCAGGACGGCACCTTTGTGGGCGAGGTCGCACCCGAGACGGCCGAGGTCGCAGCCCTTGCCGATGAGCTGCGTGCTTCCGTTAAGCTGCCGAAGCTTTCGCTTGACGTGTTCGATTATGCCTTTAAGCCGGGCGAGGCCGTGATCGACGTGGTGCCGGGCAAGGCCATCACGGGCATGGTTCGTCCCGAGAATGCCGAGGGTCTGCGCCGCATTATGCTGATCGAACGTCACGGTTGCGGCGTGTCGCTGCAGGCCGAGGGCGCCGATGGCGACGGTCCCGCCGGCATGGGGCTCGTCGGCAAGCATATCGGCCGTGGCTGGGTGCGCGGCTTTACCATCACGGGCGGTGCCATCGCCTCGACGATTGGCCACGATTCGCACAACGTATGCGTCGTGGGCGATAACGCTGCCGATATGATGGCTGCCGTCGAGGCTGTTGGCCAGGGCGGCCACGTGCTGGTGCGCAACGGCGAGGTCGTGGCGCGTATTCCGCTGGCGCTTGGTGGTCTGATGAGCGAGGGCACGGCCGAGGATGTCGCCGCGCAGCACGACGACTTTATGGTCAAGGCGCGCGCCATGGGCATTGAGCCGCCGCTCGATCCCATCATGGGCATCATCTTCCTGCCCCTGCCGGTCATCCCGACGCTCCGCATCCGCCCCGAGGGCATGTTCGACGTTACAACCTTCACCTACGCCGACTAGTCATCGGGGACACTCTTTGGCGGGCTGCCTGACGCCGCGACCGTAGGACCTCTGGCATGTGTGAGCTATTTGCCAGGTCCTTGTAACGTTTACGCCCGCGGAGTCTTATTTGAGCTCCCTTTGGGTACGTTGGAATCGGATACACGTTCGATTCCAACAAGCCCGAAGGGAGCTTTTCTATGTTTAAACTGATTGCATCCGATATGGACGGCACACTGCTTGACGAAAACGGCCAGGTGCCTCCCGAGACCTACGAACTGATTCTGGCGCTACACGAGCATGGCGTGCATTTCGCCGCATCGTCAGGTCGTCGCTACGATCGCCTGTGCGAGTTCTTTGCGCCCGTTCGCGACAAGATGGACTTTGTCGCCGCTAACGGCGCCCAGGTCTACGCCGACGGTAAGATGGTAGACCGTGAGGTGTATTCCCACCTGGCGATTCGAAGGCTCGCCCAAGCCGTCAGGACGTTTCCCAATCTGCATCTTGCGCTCTTTGACCGAACCAAGTCCTTCCTGCTCGATGACGAGTGCAAGTTCGTGCGTGAGGTCGATAAGGACCTTCCCAATGCCGAGCGCATTTGGGAGCTGCCCGATCCCAGCGTAAATATCATCAAAGCGAGTATCTTTTGCGACGACAGTGCGGTTATGGACAGCGCGTACGTGCTACAGCGCGAACTTGGTCAGCTCTTTACTTTTGCGCCTTCGGGCAACGCGTGGATCGATGCCATGCAGCCTGGTGTGTCGAAGGCCTCGGGTATCGCGCAGCTCGCGGAGCATTACGGCATTGGTCGCGACGAGGTCATGGCGTTTGGCGACTCGATGAACGACTACGAGATCATTCGCTTTGTCGGCACGGGCTGCGCGATGGAAAACGCGCGCCCCGCGCTTAAGGCGGTGGCCGATCGCGTCGTAGGCTGCAACCGCGACCACGCCGTTCAGCATGAGCTCCGTCGCGTGCTGGAGAGTCTCTCCTAATCCGGCAGATGGGGACGTTCCTTTTAATATGAGCAGGACATTGTCAAGAGGCAAAATCGGGCCTGGCCCCAACGATATGGGGTCAGGCCCTCTCCCTATATCAACCCGTCCGCGGCGACCTCGGCGTGTCTTCCCGACGCTCGTCTTTGCAGTTTAATATCCGCCCGCGGCGATCTCTCGCTGGGCAATCCGTTGCTACGGCTGGGGCTGCCTCGTCGAAACGACAGTCTGTGCACGCGGGTGGCGCCTGCGGCGCTCGCAAAAAAAAGAGACTGGGGTTCGCCCCAACGGCCTCGGATTCGGCCGAAGGATGGGATGGATCGCGCTATGCCGGCGCGGCCTTCCCTGAGGCTAGCCGTTCTCGACCATGCGGCCTATCGCCCAGCACCAGCATGCGAGCTCG
>CAJMOL010000231.1 GCA_905215095.1 uncultured bacterium
GCTTTTCCAGGGCGTCCCGGAGGTCCGGATACTTGCTGCCGTCCTCGGTGTAAATGCCGCAGTAGACCATGGACTGGGCGGGCCGGTAGCCGGGCAGAGGCTCGGCGGCGGGGTTTTCGGCGTCGGTAACGGTGTCGTCGCCAACCTTAATGCTCGCCGGCACCTCAAACGACGTGCTCGAACGCACGGCGCCCAAGTCGAAGCCGGCACCGGCCACGAGCGTCTTAAAGACCGAGCCGGGCTCATAGGCATCGGTAACCAGGCGCAAGTTCATGTCCTCGGTCTTGGCGTTTTCCAGATCGGCCTGGTCATATGTCGGATACGAGCATGCCGCCAGAATCTCGCCCGTCGTGGGATCGGTGACCAGGGCCGAGCCGTTCTTGGCCTTGGTCTTTTCGACCGCCTCGGCCAGGGCGTCCTCGGCGGCGCGCTGGATATTGACATCGAGTGTCGTCACGATATCCACGCCGTCCACCGCCGCCACCTTTTTATAGGCGCCGCCCGCGATATAACTACCGTCCCTCGCCCGCTCGCGCACCAGCGAACCGTTGGTTCCGGTCAAAAGCTTGTTGTACTGTTTTTCGAGGCCCGTCAGACCGTCGTTGTCCACGTTTACCACGCCAAGCACCTGCGATGCCAGGTTGCCGTAGGGGTACACGCGCTTCATGGCCTGCTCAAAGAGCACGCCTGGCAGGTTCTTCTTCTCCAGCGCCGCGGCATCGTCCTCGTCCACCTGGCGTTTGATATACACCCAGGTGCCATCCGACTCAACGAGCTCGCGACAGGTCTTTTTATCGATTCCCGTAGCTTTGACCAGCGCCGATACCGTCTTGTCAACGTCCTCGATAAGCTGAGGATTCACGGCGATGTTGCGGCATTCGACCGACGACGTCAGCACGTTGCCGTTACGGTCGTAGATGGTACCGCGCTTGGCATACAGCGTCTGCGCAAGCAAGCGACGTGCATCGGCACGGTCGCGCAGCTTATCGGCTTCCACAATTTGATAGTCGGCAAGGCGAAGGACGCCCAAACCCAAGCCAAACCCGATGAAGCCCATGACGGCTTTGCGACGGGGCAGCGGCGTGCCCGTGAGCCATTCGGTCGACGAGCTCTTGCGTGGTCTGGTGTTATGCATTTGAGGACCATTCGAGCCACGGAGACGCGACGCGGGGTCGTTGCCATAGGACGGCCTCGCGTTGTAAGATGGCCGACCCGTTCCTTGATAACCAGAACGTCCCCGCGACGAGGGACGTCCAGAACCGCGGCCCCCATCGGAACCGCGGCGATAGTCATTTGTCATACTCAGCTACCGTCTTGTTACTGAGCGGTCGCGGTCGAGCTAGCGCCCGCGGCTGCATCCTGCGAAAAATCAAGTGTAACGCTCTCGCTGGGCTCCACCATGCCATAAGCGCCCGCAAGGTCGCGAATGCGCGTGTCGGCACCATAGACCGAATGCATGACCTCCAGGTCGGAGCTCTCGTCGGTCGCCTTCTCGAGCGTGTTGGTAAGCGCGGCGTTGCTGTTGAGCACCTGGGCCGTAACGCCGGCGAGCGCCACACGGGCGACGCCGATCGTCATGAAGATGGCCGCAATGATGCAAAACGTTTTAAGAACGCTCATGAAAACCGGGCTTACCGCCTGGTTTGCCTGACGGCCCGCGCCCGTGTAGACATCAAAGCGCGGCGTGCGCTGCTCGCGGGGAGCAACGGGGGCCTGCGGTGCCTCACGATAGGCGGGCATGGCGTTCATATCATAGGCGAGTGCTGCGTTTGAGGTGTTGTAGCCCATGATATGCCGCCTCCCATCCCGAGTACGTTGGTAGTGTGTTTAAGCTTCGTTTGTGGTACGAGCGGGAGGTCCAATATCGCGCGGTCGCGTCTACAGACGCTGTGCCACGCGGATCTTGGCTGATCTCGCCCGAGGGTTGCGCGCAACCTCATCGGGTTGGGCAACCAGGGGTTTGCGGGTGATGACCTTGAGTATCGGCACGTTGCCGCACACGCACACCGGAATCTCCGGCGGGCACGTGCACCCCTGGCTCATCTCCTTAAAGTGGTTCTTTACGATACGGTCCTCGAGCGAGTGATACGAGATGACGCAGATGCGTCCGCCCGGGTTGAGCCACCTTGTGGCGGCGTCAAGCCCTCGCTCGAGCACATCGAGTTCGTGATTGACCTCGATGCGAATGGCCTGGAAACTTTTCTTGGCCGGGTGTCCGCCATGCCGACGAGCGGCAGCCGGGATACCCGCCTTGACGATCTCGACAAATTGGCCGGTGGTTTCGATCGGTTCTTGCTCGCGGCGGCGCACGATCTCGCGCGCGATCTGCGAGGCAAACTTCTCTTCGCCGTAGACGCGTAGAATCCGGGCGAGGTCGTGTTCGTTATAGGTGTTGATGACCTCAGCTGCGTTTAAGGTGTTATTACCCGGATCCATCCGCATGTCCAATGGGGCATCCTCGTTATACGAAAAGCCCCTGCCAGGGATATCGAGTTGCGGCGACGAAACGCCCAAGTCGAACAGGAAGCCATCGACCCCGGGCACCTCGGCCGAGCAAAGCAGCTCGTCCAAGTCGCCGAAGTTGCCCTTCAGCAGCTGGTGCGGAACTCCGGGAACCTCGCGGTCCAGACGGGCGCCAGCGGCCTCGAGGGCCATGTCGTCCTGATCGACGCCGAGCAAAAGGCCCGTCTCCCCCACCTGCGCGGCCATCTTTACCGAATGGCCGGCACCGCCAAGGGTGCAATCGCAGACAACGGAGCCGCTCTTTAGCCGCAGCGACTCAAGCACTTCGCCGAGCATGACAGGTTCATGCCGATATTCTTGTGTCAAGATCCCACGCTCCATCCGTTACTCGTGCCTTGCCCTTACGAGAAGAAGAGGTCCAGCAGGGCCTCGTCGTCATCGTCCTCATCGGCCGTAGCGCGGTCCCAAACCTCAAGGTGGTCGTAGTTGCCCACAACCGTGACCTCGCGGTCGAGGTTCGCCTGCTTGCGGAGAGACTCGGAAAGACCGATACGACCGGCGCTGTCCACGTCCATCGACGTGGTGCGCTTGTTGATCGCCCTCATGAGCTTCTGGTCGTTGATGTCACGCGGGTTAAAACCCTCGTGGCCCTCACGACCCGCGAAGAGTCCTTCGACCCACTTATCGAAGGCCTCGGCAGAGAACACGTACAGAGCATCGACATCCCCCGCAGCAGCCGGAACACCGCCCGCACCGGCCAGAGCCGCC
>CAJMOL010000232.1 GCA_905215095.1 uncultured bacterium
AGTCCAGCGCTCCCTTGAGGGCGAGCGTGGACCAGTCGCCGAGCAGGCCGTCCTGGATCGATCCCACAATTGCCATGGCGCCGATACACACGGTGAGTGAAGTCGAGACAAAAGCGTTGGTGAACTCGTTATCGCCCTCACTGCCAGTCTTGCGCTTGAGCCATTCGCCAAGGTTCTCGATGGCGGCTTCCAAGTTGACGGCCTCGCCGATGAGCGAGCCGAGGGCGAACGAGACAATGAGCATGGTGGTACCAGTGGTCGCCAGCGCCTTTCCATCGATAAGGAGCATCTTTTGCATGGTGCCGCCAAGGCCGATAAACAGGACGCACAGCCCCGATGCTTTCATGAGCGTGTCTTGGATGCGCGGTGTAATGAAGCGGCCGCCCGCTAATCCCAAAAGACCGCCCGCAACTAAAAGCACAACGTTGATGATTGTTCCCAAGCCCGGCATGAGCCCTCCCGTATTGATGCCAACATGGCAATCGTAGCAGAGTGGAATGCGAGGTACATCGCGACTCATCTAATACGTTATATAAGTGGTATTAGCAACGACGCGCAGCATTTAAGCCTCAGGTGGTTGTCGGGACATAGGGATAGTATTCAAAGCGCAGTGTCATAAGCCGCTGCGGGAATTCAATAGCCGCGGCGATGATATTGGCATCGCGGGCACGATCAAACCCTTCGAGTTCGATCTGATATGAGACGTCTTGCATAATGTCCAGACGTCGCCAGGCTAGGAGTGTGTCGCCATCGAATTCCAAGGTCTTGCCTCCGTCTGGAGCAACGGCGTATAGACGCAGCTTGGCGGTGGTTGCAGGGTCGACAACCGTGACCTTTTTAATTTCGTTTCGAGTATTCTTGGCGCCCAACAAGGTGAGCAGTGTTGGGGCCACGACCTCGCCCGATGGCAAAAAGACGACTTCGATGGATTCAGGAAATGCGATGATGGCCGACTTGCGGACGGGCTGATTGGCGGCGGCAACTTCGATGTTCGCAGCGTCGATGACCTCTGTGTGGTCGAGCGCGGCAAGCACGCAGCAGTTACCTTCATCGATCTCTTGAGGATCAGCAAGCCCCAGACTGTCCGCGAGCTCGGGATCGTTTGGATCGTTAGCGGGCTCATTCGGTGCTTCGAGAGAAGCTGGGATGCTGTTTGTCGGCGACGGCGTGTCGCCCGCACCTGCTTCTTTGTCCGCGCTCTCTTCTTGTATGGTTGCGTTGATGGGTTCGTCGTTTGAGGGGAGCGTCTTGGCGTCAAGCGCGGAGGGAAGAATTCCGATGGCTCCGGATCCGTTCCACTCCATTTCGAGAAGCGCCGGGTCGGCAAGAATGCGTTGCCTGCTTTGCGCGTGGGCATCGATTTCAATAGGGCCTGTCTCTATCCCTCGTGTAAGGCTGAGTGATCCGGCTGGCTTCTCGAAATGAGCGTCTGTGTCTTTGGCGCTGACGGCGTAGAACAGCAGGGACGCTTCTCCCGCCGCGATGGCATCGGTGCCGGCTTTGGTCAGCCGCAACGATGCCGTGAATGAGAGGGTGGGCTGCGTTTCGTCTGCATTCGCGGCGGCGCAGCCCAGACATATACCGCCTCCTTTCTCAAAAAACGTACCGTCGAAGGCGACCTTCGCTCCGTTCGCCGAGTCATCGACCGAAGCGATGTCGATGCGCAGCTCTAAATTGCATGGATCGCCATCTGCATCGAGCATAACCGAGCGCCACGTGCAGACGGCGCACCCCGCCTGGGAGCCGTTTGCCTTGTTCGAACGATTGATATCCACGACTATCGAGCCGTCCGTATTACGACGAAGGCATCCCGAGGTTGAGATCGCGGCCTGTGCGATCGAAAAACGCTTGCACGCAATGGCGCTCGACGGATTTGGTGCGGAACTTAGGACTGCTGGTAAGGAGTCTGCCATGACGGGAGTCGCCCAAGCGGCGACAGGCGTTCCGGTTGCGAGCGCGCCGCAGAGTGCGACGACGGGCAAAAGGTTCTTCGATGCCATGGGGTCTCCTTAGCTAATTTAGTGCGGCCTGTCCATGTTTTGTTTCTGGCTGCGTTTGATGTGCAGACCGAGGCCGGCGGTTCCTGCGCCTGCTGCTGTGGCGCCTGCTGCCAAGAGCCATCGTCTGTCGCCTGTCTGCGCCAACGGTTCCTCGCGGTCGTCGCGGTCGAGCTCCGAGAGGTCGACCGTCACTTGCGTGGCGGCCTGCGCCTGTTCTTGCTGGGCAAAGGCCATGGCTGGCCCAAACGCTAGGATGCTGACGGCGGCGGCCAGGGCGACGGCCTTATGCCGTGTGCGCACCGGGCTCGACCGTCCAGGTGATCGTCGCAACCTGATCGCCTTCGCCGGTTACGCGGAAGATGTCGCGCGTGACGCGGGCAACGTTTCCGCTTGTCTTGAGCTTGATTTTGTCCGTGCCGCCGGCAATGCCCTGGTAGCCCATGTCGAAGGCTGCATTCTTGGAAAGATCGAGGCCCGTCCCCTGCATTGCGGCGCTGGCGTTCTGGAGCGCGCCGTCGGGGCCGACCTTAAAGTCGATGGAGTTCTGCGCGGTTCCGGCCTTGGCGTCGGCGGCAATGGTCCAGGTGTTCATGGCGTCGATCTTCATGTTGGTGACATGGATGCCGTAGGCCGAATGATTGTCGATGGTGGTCGCGTCTTCTGAGGGGCCCTGAAGCGTGCCGTCGGCCTTGGCGACGAAGGGAATAACCGTCGGAACTTTGAACTCAACGTTGTCGATCTCGGTCCTGACCATTACCTTCGTGGTTCCAACGCGCCCGGCTGCCATAGCTGGCGTCGGGGCGGCGCTCATTGCGAGCGCGAGCGCGAGCCCTGTGCCCACGACGAGCGCTCTGACTCCGTTCATGTTCCTGGTGATGTCCATGGTCGTTCCTTTCTATTCGCCGCGGGCCGTCCCCGCGATGATTGGACGAATGCTGGTGAATTGCATGCGGTGCCGCGTCGGTCGGAAGGCTAGTTCTCGGCTTGCTCAACCCGTACCTTGACACGTGTCGGATTGCCGTGGCTGTCGAGGGTCTTGGCATCGAGTGCCTGGATCTCGATGTACGCCTCGCCTTCTTTGATGTCGCCGGCGGGGCACGTCTCGATTGTCTTGCCGGTCTCGACCACGCCGGATTCGTACATGGTCTCGTCGTTTTGGATGACGCGGAATCGCTGGGGAAATTTGAGGCTTCGGTAGTTTGTGTGACAAGGGGCTAGCCTAGGCAGC
>CAJMOL010000233.1 GCA_905215095.1 uncultured bacterium
CAAAGCGCGTGATATCAAAGAACTCCTCAATAAGCGCGTCGAGTCGGTGCGCCTTGTCGAGCGCCACGCCTGTAAAGTGCGCGCGCTGCTCAACCGGCAGGTCGGGCGCCTCCTGCAACAGCGAGAGGTAGCCCACCACGCTGGCAAGCGGCGTGCGCAGGTCATGCGCCAAGTATGTGACCAAATCGTCCTTGCGATGTGACTCGTCACGCAGGGCCTGCTGGACTTTGCGTTCGCGATCGCGCACACGATTGAGCACACCCTCGACCTCCAGGAAGTCGCCGTCGATGTTGTCCCACGCGTCGGGATGATCGATCAGACGGTCCTGAATACGGGCGGCAAGCACGCGGTCGGAATGCTGCTCACCCTGCTCATAGCCCTGATAGTACAGAGCGCGGCCGCAAAAGAACAGAACGCACACGGCGAGCGCCAAGACAAAGCCAAGCATGTTGAATACAAAGCCGGCATCGAACAGCACCGGTCCCTCAATGCCACCGAGTGCCATGGCACCGATCGCCAGCGTCATGACCCACGCGGCACCGCCGATCACCACGCAACGACGCACGATTTCAAAGCGATCGATCAGCAAGAAGCCGATGAGTAGCACCGCCAAGATACCGGCGATGTTATCAATGCCGATCAGCAGCAGACTCAGCAAAAAGAGCAGCACCGTCGCAAGCGCGCGATTATCGACGACCGCCCTCACGTATTCAAAGAGCCGATCGGGCACCTCGAACAACTGCTTATCGTCTTTTGTCATGTCCATGTCCTCGCAAACAAAGGCGTTATTCGATGATATAGCCGACGCCCCAAACGTTTTTAATAAAACGCGGCTTCTGAGCGTCGTCATCGATCTTTTCGCGCAGGTGACGAATGTGTACCATCACCGTATTGTTGGAGCCGGGCATAAAATCCTCGTTCCACACCGCGCGGAACAGGTCCTCCACGGGCACTACGCTGCCGTGATGCTCGGCCAGATACAGCAAGATGGAATACTCGATGGGCGTGAGGCGCACCGGCGCACCGTCCACCGTCACGGAGCGAGCGTCACGGTTGATCTCGAGGCCGTCGAGCTGGAGGGTCGGCGACTCGGTCGCCTGCGCGCGGCTGCCGTAGCTGGTGTAGCGGCGCAACTGAGCATGAACGCGCGCGATGAGCTCCAGCGGGCGGAACGGCTTGACCACGTAATCGTCCGCGCCAAGAGAAAGGCCTTCGATCTTATCCTGCTGGGCATCGCGTGCCGTCAACATAATTACGGGATAGGTATGGCCAGCACGGATGGTACGCAGCAGCTCAAAGCCGTCGATATCGGGCAGCATGACATCGAGCAGCGCCAGGTCAAACTCTTGCTCCAGAATTGCCTTGGCCGCATCGGCCCCGCTGTAGGCGATCTGGACGTCAAAGCCCTCCTTTGTAAGGTAGATACCAACCAGGTCGGCGATGGCCTTCTCGTCATCAACTACCAGTATGCGCTCGTTCATGCGTGCTCCTCTCGCGCTCCATTATGCCCGAGGGGGCGCCCGTCACACACAACAAGCGTGGGTGATTAAGTCGGCCTTAAGCACCCTTGTGCCCGTTCGGACGCAGATGTGGGCCACACACGCACGCGATGATCGCCGACGCCGGCAAACGATATACTCTAGTTCCAGAAGAGACCATCCCGTCGAAAGCGAAATCTGTGAAGTCCCTCACCTCTTTTGCAAAGCGCTCAGCCCAGCTTGCCGCCGGCTTTGTCTGCGCTATCGCCCTTGCCGCTGGCGCGCCCACCGTCGCCGGCGCCCAAGTGCTCACGACCGACAATGTTTGCGGCAAATCCGCCGATGCGCGCGGCATCACGGCCGAAAACCTGCCCGATATCGATGCGACCAATGCCCTCGTCATGGGCAAAGACGGTACCGTCTACTATGGGCGCGGCGCCGATGAGCAGGTCAAGATTGCCTCGATCACCAAGGTCATGACCGCAATCCTAACCGTCGAGAATTGCAAGATGGACGAGAAGGTCACGGTGAGCAACGCCGCGGCCACCGTGGGTAATTCGACCGCCGGCTTGCTCGAAGGCGACGAGCTTACCGTGGAGCAGGCACTGCGCGGTCTGATGATTCCCTCGGGCAACGACGCCGCCACCGTGCTTGCCGAGTACGTGGGCAAAAAGATCGACCCCAAGACCAAAAACGCCGAGGCAACCTTTGTGAAGGCCATGAACGAGCGCGCTAAGAAGCTCGGCTGCACCGGTACGCTTTTTGAAAACCCGCATGGTCTGGACTTTGATGAGTGGGCTGGCGATATGCACTCAACCGCACACGACGTAGCGCTGATGATGCAGGAGGCTATGAAAAACGACACGTTCCGCGAGGTCGTGGCGAGCGAGGACTCCTGGATCGAGGTTACGGGCGCCGACGGCTCCGACCATTCGCATTCCATGGACACGCATAACTATTTGCTGGGCCAAGATGGCAACATCGGTGGCAAGACCGGCACCACCGACGACGCGGGCTATTGCTTTACGAGCGCCTACAACCGCGACGGCGACGAAATCTACACCGTTATTTTGAACTCCACCACCAACGACCAGCGCTTTACCGATACAGCCACCCTTGCCAACTGGTACTACGGCCACAAGGCCACGGTCGCGATCGCCAACACGCAGGAGAAGACCGCCAACGGCAACCCGCTCATGGCACGTATTAGCCAGACAGATTGGACGGACAAGACAATCGACGCCACGCTCGCCGACCCCGCCGCGCAGGCAACGGTGTTCTCACTCGCCGGCGAAGTGACCGAAAAGGTTAGCTACGATGACCTTTCGGGCACGGTGCATGTTGGCGATAAGGTGGGCAGCGTTACGCTTAAGCAGGACGGCACCAAGATTGCCGTCATGGACCTGGTTGCCGACGAGGAAGGAACGGGGCCCAATCCCATCGAGTGGCTGCTTGTGAAGCTCGACCGCCTGGGCCGCCGCATCGACAACCGCCCGCTCACAGCCGAGAGCGAGACCGTAGCCAAGGCGCCCGAGATGTAAGATCGAAGAACAATACACTCGCTGAAAGGAGGTGTCCGAAAGGATGCCTCCTTTTTTTGAGGGTTCGAATCCCCAGCGCCCTTTCTCGATAATAAAAAAGGGCCCCCGATGGGACCCTTCTTTAAGGTTAAACTGGCGGAGAGCTGGGGATTCGAACCCCAGATGCCCTTTTGGGGCATACTCGCTTAGCAGGCGAGCACCTTCGGCC
>CAJMOL010000234.1 GCA_905215095.1 uncultured bacterium
GATCGGCGGCGACCTTGGCCACGCGCTTAACGACGGGCATGTCGATGGCGCGGTCATGGTCATACTTGTTGGCCATGGTCGTGTCGGTGGTGCCACGTGTGCTCAAGCTTTCCCACGTGGGGCGGCAGAGGTGTCCCGATGCCAGGGGGCTGTATGGCGTAAGGGCCATGTCAAACTGGCGGCACACTGGAATCATCTCCCGCTCGTCCTCTCGGTACAGCAGGTTGTAGTGGCACTGCATGCTCGTAAAGGGCGTCCATCCATGGTCGCGTGCGACGATCTGCAGGTTGTGCAGCTGATAGGCATACATGGCGCTGGCGCCGAGCGCGCGAACCTTGCCCTCGCGCACCAAGTCGTTGAGCGCCTCCATGGTCTCTTCCATGGGGACGTCGTAATCGAAGCGGTGAATGATGTAGAGGTCTAGGTAATCGGTGCCCAAGCGCTTGAGCGAGCCTTCGATCTCGCGTTTGATGGCGTCGGCGGAAAGGCCGCCTTCGTTGAAGTGAACCTTGCTGGCCAGCACGACTCTCTCGCGAGCGATGCCCAGATTGCGCAGGGCGGCGCCTATGTACTCTTCGCTCGTGCCAAAGCTGTAGCAGTTCGCGGTATCGATAAAGTTGATTCCGGTGTCGAGCGCGCGTTTGATGACGGCGCGTGTGTCGTCGGGTCCGATGGTCCACTGATGAAAGTCGGGGCTGGGCTCGCCAAAGCTCATGCCTCCTAGGCAGAGTTTAGAGACTTTGATGCCGGAACGTCCGAGAGTTGTGTACTGCACGATGCTCCTATTTCTGGTTCTCAACGTCGGGCTTCCAAGCGGCATATTGCGCAAGCTTCTCGGGCGTGCGCTCATAGAAGCGTTTCCCGCGATCGAGGGTTGCCATGGCGGTCATGTCGCTATCTGTGAGCTCGAAGTCGAAGACATCGATGTTGTCGGCGATGTGCGTCGGATTCTTGGAGCCTGGAATGACGATATTTCCCTCTTGGATATGCCAGCGCATAATGATTTGAGCAGGCGTTTTGCCATACTTGACAGCGAGGTCTCGCACGACGGGCTCGTCCATGATGCTGCTGTTACCGCGCCCGCCGAGCGGGTACCACGCCTGCAACGCAATGTCGTGCTGGGCGAGCAACTTCTTCAGTTCGGTCTGCGGGAAATACGGATGGCACTCGACCTGAATAAGGGATGGAACGATCTCGCAATTTGCGAGAAGCTTCTCGATTTCGTTCTCGTCGAAATTGGAGATTCCGATGGAGCGGAGCTTGCCTTCCTTGTACGCGATCTCAAGCTTCTCATAGCCCGCCAAGTAGTCGCCTGCGGGTTGGTGCAGAATCATGAGGTCGATGTAAGGCGTGTTCAGACGCTCGAGCGTTTCGTCGACGGCGGTGTCGCTGTTGTAAAAATAGGGCCAGAGCTTGGTTTCGAGATACACGTTTTCGCGCGGCAAGTCTGATTCGCGCACGCCACGACCCACTGCTCGCTCATTCACGTATGCATTGGCAGTGTCGATGAGCTCATACCCCATGCCGAGTGCGGAGGTAACCGACGATTGGGCATCGTCGGGTTTAAGCAGATACGTGCCAAGTCCTAGCTGGGGGATTTTGGTGCCGTTATTGAGCGTGATGTATTCCATGCGTTTCCTTTCTCGATGGTTCTCTTCTGTAACGATAGTTTCGAGATTTGATAATGTATATTGCTTATAGCGACTAGCTAGATATACGGATTACGTATGTAGAATGAAACGGACCGAATGAGGTTCCACGTTGTGCACGAAGGGGCAAGTATGGAGCTGCGAACGCTGCGTTATTTTCTTGCTGTGGCCCGCGAGGAAAACATGACCGAAGCTGCCAACGTGCTACATGTGACGCAGCCCACGCTCTCGCGCCAGATAGCTGATCTTGAGCGCGAGCTGGGCGTGGAACTGTTCGAGCGCACCAATCGATCGTGCGTGCTCACGAGCGATGGCATGCGCCTGCGCCAACGCGCCGAGGAGATTGTCTTGCTGGTGGAGCAGACCGAGCTGGAGTTGGCGGATCGGGAGCTCGGCATTACGGGCGTTATCCGCATTGGCGCCGGCGAAACCAAATCGATGCGGCTGGTGCTCGATGCCTTTGCAGAGCTGCATCGGAATTATCCCGGAGTGACGATTGAGCTCTATACCGGTAACGCCGATGCGGTGGAGGAGCGTCTGGAGCGTGGCCTGCTCGACTTTGCGTTGTTGCTGGAGCCCGTTAACGTCGAGAAATACGAATGGATTCGTATGCCCGAGGCGGATCGAGTCGGTGCTGTTGTTGCCGCGAGCGGTCCATGGGGCGGCCGGGACGTGCTGACGCCTGCGGACGTGGCGAATATGCCGCTGCTGGTGAGTTCGCGCACCTCGAATCGAGCGCTGGACCTAGAAACGTGGTCGAGTGGCGTCCTTGGCGTCGATGAACTCAACATCGTGGGGCATTTCGACCTGATCGGCAACGCGTCACATCTGGTGCGTTCGGGCGTTGCGTGTGCGGTTAGCATTGGAAGCTTGCTGCAGATAGATGAAGGCAGCGATTTGCGTTTTGTCCCATTTGAGCCGCCGCTTACCATTGCGTCGTATCTGGTATGGAAAAAATATCGCCTGCGTTCCCACGCCTGCGAAGAGTTTCTGAACCGTTTGAATAGGATGTGACAAAGGGACGGCTCCTTTGCCGCATTGATTTGAGAGTAGATGTTGATGATTCTATCGTTGGCCCCCATGGAGGGGATTACCGGGCATGTGTTCCGTCGCGTGCACGCGGAGTGCTTCGGTGCGCTCGATTGCTATTACACGCCGTTCTTGCCGCCGCCACGGGTGGGAAACCGCTTTGGCGGCAAGGCGTTTAAGGAGATCGATCCTGCCAGCAACCAGGGGCTCAATGTGGTGCCTCAACTGATGTCCAAGAACGCGGATGAGTTTGTGTGGGCGGCGCACGTGCTCGCCGACATGGGCTACCGCGAGGTTAATCTCAACCTTGGCTGCCCCTCGGGTACGGTTGTTGCCAAGGGCAAGGGCTCAGGTTTCTTGCGTAATCTCGACGAGCTCGAGGTATTCTTGAGCGACGTGTGCGAGCGATCGCCGTTGCCGGTGTCGGTAAAAACCAGGCTGGGGTTGGAGCGCGATGACGAGTATGAGCGTGTGCTCGATCTGTATTGCCGCATGCCGCTGGCAGAGCTGATCGTGCATCCGCGT
>CAJMOL010000235.1 GCA_905215095.1 uncultured bacterium
TGAGAAGCTGACAGCCGCCTATCCCGACGCCAAGGTCTGGGGTCGTTCCTGCGATCTCACCTCGCTCGAAGCCGTAACCGAGGCGTTTACCCAGGCTGCCACCGATATGGGCGGCTTGGATACAGTCGTCAACAATGCCGGCATCTCCCAGCGCTCGCCCCTTTTGGACTACACGGCCGAGGAGTTCGCAAAGGTCATGGACCTTAACGTCGTCGCTGTCTTTAATGGCCACCAGGCTGCCGCCAAGATCATGACCGAGGCCGGCCACGGCGGCACCATCACTACCACAAGCTCGATGGTCGCCAAGTACGGCCAGCCCTCCGGCGTGGGCTATCCGACCAGTAAATTTGCCGTCAACGGCTTGGTCCAGTCGCTCTCGCGCGAGCTCGCCCCCATGGGTATTCGCGTCAACGCCGTCGCCCCAGGCGTAACCAAGACCGATATGGTCGCCAACCTGCCCGAAGAGGTCATCAAGCCCATCATCGCCACCATTCCGCTGGGTCGCATGGGCGAGCCCGAGGATGTCGCCAACGCCTTTGTCTTCTTGGCAAGCGACATGTCCTCCTATGTCACGGGCGCCATCCTCCCCGTCGACGGAGCCGCCCGCTCCTAAAGGTCGCAAGCCACGACTTCGAACCTCAACGAGGCCCAACGCAAAAGGCGCGCTGCCTGCATCAACCGCAGGCGGCGCGCCTTCTATTATTTGGACGGAACCCGTATCCCGGCATTCCTTACTACTTACCGTCGTCGTCCTGGGCTTCATCGTGCGCGTAGAGCTCCAGCATGCGGCGGCGGTATTCGTGCACGGCGAGCTTGGCGCGCTCCAGGCGGCGGCGCTCACGCGGAGTCAGCTTGGACGGGTCGACCTCGTCTCCATAGGTCTTATCGGCAAGCAGGTGCGCCGCGTCCACGATGCGGGCATCGATGTGGCCGCTCGCTGCCTCGGCGGAAAGACGCTCGGCAATCGTATCGAGCGTAGGCAGGCCCTCGAATACACGACCATGTCCATGCGAGGTCAGCAGCTCGTGCTCGCGTGCGAGCAGACTCGCCAAATCGTGATGGGCGCGCAGAATGTCGAGCGCATCGGATGGATGCTCGGCAACTTCTGCCACGGCGGCGACCGGTGCGGCGTCGACCACGCGGTAGAAGAGCTGCGCGAGCAATGGCATCAAGAACACCGTGATGGCACCGGCGGCAACCATGACCGACGCAATATCTTGTGACAGCGCGCCCGCGTTGACGGCAACGCTCGTCACGGCAACGATGATCGGCAGGGCCGTGGTGCAGTACAGAGCCACGGTAATGCGACCATACGCCGACACATCGCGCGTCGCGGGACAAATGCCCATAGAGATGAGAATGGGCACGGCACGAATAATCAGCAACGCCACGATAAAACCCGCGAGCAAGCCCGGGCGCGACGCCACGGCCGTCAGATCGATCTTTGCACCCGATACGGTAAAGAACACCGGAATCAAAAAGCCGTAGGCCAGGCCGTCGAGCTTGGTCTCCAGCGTATGGTTGCCCTCGGGGATGATGTAGCGCAAGACAAAGCCGGCGGCAAAAGAACCCAACACGATGTCGAGATCAAAGACGGCCGAGAATGCCACGAGCGTGACCAGGATGAGCACCGTCAGGCGCACGAAGGTCTGCGACGTGGTATCGGCGCGTTCCTCGACAAACGAAAAGAAGCGGCTGCCGACGCGCTTGGAGCGGCTCGGGACCACGGCCAGCAACACGCAAACCACCGCAAACAAGCCAAGGATAACGAGCGTTTGGATGCCAGTGCGGGCAGACAACAGCACCGACATGGCGAGCACGGGACCGAGCTCGCCCCAAGTGCCATACGCGAGAATCGAGTCGCCCACACGTGTGCCGGTGAGCGAGCGCTCGCGCATGATGGGCACGAGCGTGCCGAGCGCCGTCGAAGTGAGGGCAAGCGTCACGGCGATACCGTCGAAATGACTGACTGAGAACCACGGGGTAAAGCGCACGGCAAGCCAGGCGATACCAAACGTGACGACCCACGTCGCCAAGCCGTAGCGCCCCTCGACGCCCGTGATGCTCTTGGGGTCGATCTCAAAGCCGGCGAGCAGGAACAAAAAGGCCAGACCGAGCTCGGACACAAGCGAGACCTCGGCATCTACATGGATGACGCCGAGCATATGGGGTCCCAGCACCGCGCCGAGCACGAGCAAAAAGACCGTCTCGGGAACGGGTTTTCCGGGAATCGCCGAGGCGATAAAAGGACTCGCAAAGGCCACGAGTGCGATGATGGCGAGCGAAACGAATGCCATGTGATGCCTTTCTCTTGTTTGCGCTTCACTGTAGCACCCTCGCCGTCCTCAACGCGCCGCGAGCTGTCGTATCATAGTGAGGTTTACAAACATGTGGCTCAAGGCGACCGCAGGGCAGACCCCGCAAACCGACCGCTGCCGCATACCGTACCGTACGCCCAACCGATCAGGAAGGCAGGAACCAATGGTCTCTCGTATCTACGTGGAGAAGAAACCCGGGTTCGACGTCGAGGCTCAGCAGCTCAAGGGCGAGCTGACCGAGATTCTCGGCATCAAGGGCATCGAGGCCCTGAGGATCATCAACCGCTACGACGTCGAGGGCATCGACGAGGAGCTTTTCCGCTCCTGCGTGCCGACCGTCTTTAGCGAGCCCCAGGTCGATGTGACCTACGACGAGCTCCCCGCAAGCGATGGCGCCGTCTTTGCCGTCGAGTTCCTGCCTGGCCAGTTTGACCAGCGCGCCGACTCCGCCAGCGAGTGCGTGCAGCTCATCAGCCAGGGCGAGCGCCCCGCCGTGCGCTCCGCCAAGGTCTATATGATCTCGGGCGCTCTGGACGAAGCCGCCATCGAGGCCATCAAGCACTACGTGGTGAACCCCGTCGAGGCGCGCATCGCCTCGCTCGACCTGCCCGAGACGCTGTACATGGAGACCCCCGAGCCCCAGCCCGTCGAGGTGCTCGACGGCTTCCGCGAGCTCGACGAGGCCGGCCTTGCCGCCTTTATTGCCGAGCGCGGTCTTGCCATGGACCAGGCGGATATCGAATTCTTCCAGGCTCACTTCAAGGAAATCGGGCGCAACCCCACTATCACCGAGGTTCGCGTTGTTGATACGTACTGGTCC
>CAJMOL010000236.1 GCA_905215095.1 uncultured bacterium
TTGGCGGTGCGGTTGATGGCTATGACGTAGCGGGCAAGACCGGTACGGCCGAGCGCGCTGACGAGAACGGCGGTTACCTCAAGGAGAACTACATGTCGTCCTTTATGGGCTTTGCGCCGGCACAATCGCCCAAGGTGCTGTGCTATATCACACTCGATGGAACGCCGAGCGGCTCGGATGCCGCCGCGGTGCCATTCCAGTCCATTATGGCCAACGCGCTCGACGTGCTGGGTATCCCGCGCACGAAGTAGGGGGTTACAATCTTGAGCGTGGTCTGCCGTTTGATCTGAAGGGTGTTCACATGCCCTGCACCACGCGCGCATGGCACTGGGATACAATACGCCGATAGCAATATTAGGTTTACAGGGGAGCTGCAATGATAGAGATCGCCGTCAACAACCTCGCGGCCTCAACGGGGGCCCGAACCGTGACGGAAGAAGTCGATCGGGTATGCCGCGGGTGCGTTATCGACTCGCGTCAGGTCGAGGAGGGGACGATCTTTGTCGCCTTCCCCGGCGAAAAGGTCGACGGCAACGATTTTGCCTCCCGTGCCATCGAGTCGGGTGCCGGTGCCGTCGTGATGACGCGCGAACCCGATGCCGAGCTGGTTTCGCTGGCGCAGGACAAGGGATGCGCCATCTTGCTGACCGACGACCCCGAGGAGTTCTTGCTGCGCCTGGCGCATGTATATCGCTTGGAGCTTGGCTGCCTGGTCGTCGGCATTACCGGTTCGATTGGCAAGACGACGACCAAGGACGTGCTCGCCGCCGTGCTCGCCAAGCGTTATCGCGTCTGGGCCACGAAGGGCAATTTCAACAACCTGATCGGCATGCCGCTCACGGTGCTTTCCGCTCCGGCCGATACCGAGGTTCTGGTGCTCGAGATGGGCATGAACCATTTTCATGAGATTGAGCGCCTGTCCCAGTCTGCCAACCCCAATCTTGCCATCGTGAGCAAGATTGGAACCTCCCATATCGGTATTCTGGGCAGCCGCGAGAACATCGCCCGCGCCAAGTCCGAGATCGTCCAGGGTATGTGCGCCGCCGGCGACTATTTGCCGCTGCTGGTTTTGGGTGGCGAGGACGACTTTACGCCGTTCATTCGCGATACGTTCGCCCAGCCTGCGGGTATTGACGTGATGCTGGCCGGTGTCTCGGACGACGACGAGGTACGCGCACGCGACATTCGCGTCGACGACGAGGGCCATCCGGTCTTTACGCTCGACTTTGGTCAGGGCGACACGGTCGATACCATGCTGGCCATTCCCGGCGTGCAGTCCGTGCCCAATGCCGTCAAGGCCGCCGCGGTCGCCTATCGTCTGGGCGTGACGCCCGAGCAGATCGATGCTGCCTTTAGGGGTCTTACGATCACCGGCCACCGCCAGGAGATCAAGCGCGCCAAGAGCGGAGCGCGCATCATCGACGACTCCTATAACGCCAGTGCCGAGTCTATGGCTGCCGGCCTCGATTTGCTGTGCTCGCTCATCTGTGACGGTTCGCGCATGGCGATCCTGGGCGAGATGGGCGAGATGGGCGACGAGGCTCCCCGCATGCATGAGCTCGTGGGCGCCTATGCCGCCGCCAAGAAGCTCGACATGCTGGCGTGCGTGGGTGGTGAGCTGGCCCAGCTTATGGCCGATGCCGCGCGCATGATGGGCATGGACGAGGACCGCATCCAGGTGTTCTCCGATTATCAGCAGGTGCTCGACCGCATGGGCGGCGCGCTTGAAAATCATGATGTTGTACTGGTCAAGGGTTCCCGTTTTGTTGAGCTCGACCGCTTTGTGGAAGGTGTGTGCTAGCCCATGTTCGGCAATCCCTCGTATCCAACGTATCAGGCTTTTTTGGGGCTTGGCATCGCCGCTGCCATTGCGCTGCTGCTCATGCCGTGGTGGATCAAGCTGCTGAAGGTCGAGGGTATCGGCCAGCAGGTTCGAGCCGACGGCCCCAAGCGTCATTTGATTAAACAGGGTACGCCGACCATGGGCGGCGTCATCATCCTTGTCGCGATCTCGCTGACCTGCCTGCTGATGGGCAAGCTCACCACCGAGCTTGTGCTCGTGCTGCTTGCAACGCTTGCCACCGGCGTTCTGGGTCTCATCGACGACCTGACCTCCGTCACGCATGGTCGCTCGCTCGGCCTGACGCCTCACGCCAAGATGATCGGTCTGACCATCATCTGCGTCACCTTTACCGTGCTCGCCGTCAATTGGTGCGGCGTCGCCCCCGAGATTCGTTTTCCCGGCGGCCTGACGATTGACCTCGGTGTTCTTTCGACCACCATCTGCGGCCTTTCGTTCCCGTGGCTCTACATTGTATTTTGCTGGCTGATGATCGCCGGTCTTTCCAATGCCGTGAACCTGACCGATGGTCTGGACGGCCTTGCCGGAGGCACTTCCATGATCGCCATGCTCGCCATGGCCGCTATGGCGTTTTTGCACGGTGACGTGAACCTGTCCATCTTCTGCACGGCGTGCGCCGGTGCCTGCCTGGGCTTTTTGTGGTTCAACTGCTACCCGGCGAGTATCTTTATGGGCGATACCGGCTCGCTTGCCCTGGGTGCCGCTTTTGCCTGCACCTCCATCATGACCAACACCGAAGTCGTTTCCCTCATCATCGGCGGTCTGTTTATCGTCGAGACCCTGTCGGTCATGATCCAGGTCGTCTATTTCCACTTTACGCACAAGCGCGTCTTCCTTATGGCGCCCATTCATCATCATTTCGAAAAGAAGGGCTGGGCCGAGACCAAGGTCGTTATCCGTTTTTGGATTATCGCCGCGGCCTTTGGCGCCGTTGGCCTCGCCCTGTTCTTCCAGTTGGGATAGTGGTCTTTCATGCCTCTTGCTGATGTCTTTAGCCTGCTCGTTTTGGGTCAGGGCAAATCCGGTCTCGATGTCGCCCGTTGGGCGTTGGCTCACCCCGAGCGCGTGAGCGCCACGACCGTGTATGGCGGCGGTAGCTCCGAGCCCAATGAAGCCACGCGTGCGCTCGAGGCGCAGGGCGCGTCGTTTGTCTACGGCACCGAGCAGGTCGAGGGTGCCTATGACGTGTGCGTGAAATGCCCGGGTATCCCGGAGTTTTGTTTCTTCTTTAATGCTGGG
>CAJMOL010000237.1 GCA_905215095.1 uncultured bacterium
GAGAGGGGATGGGGTTTGCGCCCCGTCCCCTTTTTGCTTTGGGGGCGTGTCTGTCGCGTCATAAAACCCCAGATAAAACCTACCAAAATAAACCTGTCCCTTTTTGGCAGGTGGGAGGAGATGCGTATGATCAAGGCGGTGCTGTTTGATATGGACGGCGTGCTGGTCGATACCGAGTGGTTCTACAACCGTCGTCGCGTGGCGTTTATGGAAGAGAAGGGGTTCCACTTTGACGAGATCCCCGATCTTTCGGGGTCTAACGAGCCGGCCATTTGGGAGGCGCTGGTGCCCGACGATGTTGAGCTGCGCGAGCGCCTGCGCGTGGAGTACAAGCAGGTCTACAGCCCGGTCCACCCCGTTCCGTATGCCGATCTGCTCAACGAGCAGACGGAGCCGGTGATGCGTGAGTTGCACGAGCGCGGCGTGAAGTGCGCCATCGCGAGCTCGTCCTATCGCGAGTTGATTGACGAGCTGGTGGGGATTGCCGGTATCGCCGACGTGCTGGATTACACCATCAGCGGTCACGAGTGCAGTGCGTTTAAGCCCGACCCCGAGATCTACCTGCGTGCCATGGAGGCGCTGGGGGTGGAGCCTGCCGAGTGCCTGGTTATCGAGGACTCGCCTTTGGGGATCGAGGCTGGCAAACGTTCCGGCGCCCGCGTCCTGGCACTGCGTCCGCACGAGGGCGTCAACCTCGATCAATCGCGAGCCGATGCCGTTATTGATAATCTGACCGACATTTTGGCCGCTTTGTAGTGTCAATCCGCCGCGAGAAGCACGGGTTCAAACGTTTTTTGCGGTGGACTGGCTCAATTTGGTTTCGATTTTGATCCGTTTGGCTTCGATTCGGACTAAGTGAGTAGACTTTTTGGTGCAGGACGAGCACAAAGCGCATCTGCTCTAGTAAAACCGCAGGTCACAGGGGTGGCGGTTTTGGGTGTGCTCTGCAGATCGTAAAAAGTCTACTCACTTGTAATTTGGGCCTTTGGTCGTGGGGGTTGCTGGTCCCCCTTTGGTTGTCGAGGGAGGGTGAATTGAAGCGCCCTCGCACGCTCCGTGCTACAATCGCCGACATGCCCCACAACTAGATCTGCCTTCGAAAGGAGCCTACGTGGCGAACGCCATCGATCAGCTCACGGACCGCGTGCTCGTGCTCGGTCGTCTCACCATCGTCCGCCGCGCCATTACTGCCGTGGCGGTCACGATTTCCGCCGTTCTCCAGACATTCCTGATCCAGGCGTTCATTCAACCCGCCGACCTGCTTCCGAGCGGTCTTACCGGCGTCGCGGTCCTGCTCGATCGCGTTACCTCGCTCGGCGGCGTTCACATCGACATCTCGCTCGGTATGCTCGCGCTCAACATCCCCGTGGCGCTCCTATGTTGGAGCGGCATTAGCAAGCGCTTCGTCATCTTCTCGATGATGCAGGTCGTGCTCTCATCGCTGTTTCTCAACGTCTTTCACTTCGCTCCGTTTTTGGGCGACAAGATCATGCTCATCATTTTTGGCGGCGTGGTCTCGGGTCTGGGCGCTGCCATCGCGCTTAAGTCCGGCGCATCCACCGGCGGCACCGACTTTATCGCGCTGTGGGTTTCCAACCACACGGGCAAGACCATCTGGGGCGTCATCTTTGGTTTCAACTGCTTTATCCTGGCGATCTTTGGCTTTATGTTTGGCTGGGACAAGGCGGCGTACTCCATCGTGTTCCAGTTTATTTCGACCAAGACCATCGACAGTTTCTATCGTCGCTACGACCGCGTGACGCTGCAGATCACGACGCGCAAGGCAGACGAGGTCATGACCGCCTATGTTGACCATTTTCAGCATGGCATTAGCTGCGCCGAGGTCATTGGCGGATACAGCCGCGAGAAGATGTACCTGCTGCACGCCGTTGTATCGACCTACGAGAGCCAGGACATTATCAAGCTGGTGTGCGACATTGATCCCGGCGCCGTGATCAACGTGTTCCACACGCTCAACTTTGTGGGCGGCTGGTGGGGAGGTCATGTCGACGAGCCCATGCCCACGGCCGTTCCCGATCCCGACAAGCCCGCACGCATGGCCAGCAGGCAGGCGCGCCTCAGCGAGCAGGACAGCCTGCAGCAGGACGACGGCAAGTAGGGTTTTGGCATTTTACCGGCCCGGCGCAACCCTTCCGTATGAGCCCCACGAAAGCCCCGTTGCTTTCGAGGGACTTTCGTTTGCCCAGATAAAACCTGCCAAAATGAAGCTGTCGCTTTTTGGTAGGGAGGGTGTATCGTTTTATCAATATGAGGTAACATGAAACTAGACGTTATATACGTATTAGTTATTTCAATATTTCGATAAGAGTGATTAGATATGCCTACGCCCAAAAATGCACCGCTTTACCAGCAGATTTATGACGAAATCAAGGACGCGATCGAGAAAGGTGTTTATGCACCCAAGGAGCGTATTCCGTCCGAGCTTGAGCTAGCCGAGCAGTACGACGTGAGCCGCATTACGGTGCGCCGCGCCGTCGAGGAGCTGTGCTCCGATGGCTACCTGGTTAAGCAGCAGGGCCGCGGCACCTTTGTTTCCACCCCGCACATCAATCGCCAGTTTCACGCCTCGACGCTGCAGACGTTTACCGCGCTGTGTGCCGGCAACGGCATGAAGGCCGGTGCACATGTGGTCGATCGCCAGATTGTGCCGGCACGTCAAAACGAGATGGAGTTCTTTGGCCTGCAGAAGGACGCGCTGCTGCTGCACATCAAGCGCGTGCGTACGGCCGACGGCGAGCCCATTTTTGAGGAGAACATCTTTGTGCCGTTTGACGCCTACCGTGAGCTGTTGACGGCCGATCTTGAGGACAAGTCGATTTTTGCCGAGGTCGAGCGTGTTGGCGGAACGCCGATTGTCTCGGTTGGCTACCGCACGGTCGAGGCCGTTCGTGCCAATACCGAGCAGGCGGCCGAGTTGGGCATTGCTCCGCACGATCCACTGCTCAACCTGCGTGCCGGCTTTATCGGCCCCAATGGCGAGCCGGTCCTGATGGGTAAGCAGTACTACGTGGGATCGCGCTACGTTATGGTCATGTAAGTTACGCGGTTTTACCAAACCGCGTAACGGCTCG
>CAJMOL010000238.1 GCA_905215095.1 uncultured bacterium
GCGCGACGAGGTCTTGGTGAGCGCTGCCGGCCCTGCATCGAATATCGCGCTTGCGTGCCTTGCGGCCGCTCTCATGCATGCAGCGTACGGCAACCTCTACGCCAGCATGTCCTTTGCCTTGGCATCCCAAATCATGAACTTCGGCGCCACTTTTATCGTGATCAACCTGTCGCTCGCGTTCTTTAACCTCATCCCGATTCCGCCACTCGATGGCTCGTCGATCATCGTGCCCTTCCTCAAGGGCAAGGCGCTCGCCAACTACTACCGCCTGCAGCAATACGCTATGCCCATCCTCATCCTGGTGCTGTACCTACTGCCCATGTGGACCGGCATCGACGTGATCGGTCGGTATTTCGACGTTACCGTGTATCCGCTGGCTGAGCGGCTGCTCAACTTCGCAATCGCCGGCATCTAGGGTAAACTTATAGGTCGACCGTGCAAAACGGTCGCAACATGCACCCAAACCGCGCCGCGAAGGCGCCGTCAAAGGAGGTCGAAGATGTCGTATCGCGTGTCGACGCAGGTCTACAGCGGACCGTTCGACCTGCTGCTGCAGCTGGTAACCCGCCAAAAAGTAGATATCGGCGCTATCTCGATCAGCGAGGTGGCCGAGCAATACCTTGCCGAGGTCGAGCGCATCGAGGCGCTGGACCTGGACGTGGCGAGCGACTTTTTGCTGGTCGCGGCAACCCTTCTGGACATAAAGGCCGCCTCGCTGGTGCCCCAGGAGGCACCCAGTAAATCCGTCGACGATGACGAGGACGACGAAGACCTCGAGGAACTCAGCGCGCTCGACGGCGACGCCCTGCGCGAGGTCCTGATCCAGCGCCTGATCGCCTACAAGCAGTTTAAGGGTGCGGCGGCGGCTCTTGGCGCGCGCATGCAGGCCGAGAGCCGCATGCATCCGCGCGTTGCCGGCCCCGACCCTGAGTTCTTGGGCCTTATGCCCGACTACCTGGCCGGCATTACCCTGCGCGGCCTCGCCGTCATCTGCGCCGACCTGGACGGCAAGCGCCAGACCTTCCTGCTGGAGGCCGAGCACGTGGCTCCGCATCGCGTGCCGCTCGACCTGACCGTGGCCTCAGTCGACCGCTTTACCATGGCGCACCAAACCTGCACCTTCCGCGAGCTACTGGACGGCGATGCCACCACCGAGCAGCTCGTCGTCACCTTCCTGGCCATGCTGGAGCTCGCCAAGCGCGGCTCGCTCACCCTGAGCCAGGACAAGATTTTTGGAACCATTCAAATCAACCGCGCCGAGGGCGCCGAGGCATACGTACCCGGCGAGGGCCCCGAGCTCACCGAATAGGAGCGGCAACCATGTCAACTCTTTCCACGCTAGAGGCAAACAGCCTCAAAGGTGCCTTGGAGGCGCTCCTGCTGGTGTCGAGCGACCCCGTGAGCGCGTCCGCGCTGGCAGGTGCGCTGGATATCGCCCCGGGCGAGTGCGCGTCGCTTTTGGCCGAGCTCAAGGTTGAGTACGAGGAGGCCAACCGCGGCTTTCAGCTGCGCGAGGTTGCCGGCGGCTGGCGCCTGTTTACGCATCCCGCCTACCACGACGTGGTCGAGGCCTATGTGTTGAGCTGGGACACGCAAAAGCTGTCGCAGGCGGCGCTCGAAACTCTGGCCGTCATCGCATACCACCAACCCGTGACGCGCGAGGTAGTCAAGGGCATCCGTGGCGTCAATTCCGACGGCGTCATCGCGTCGCTCGTTGACAAGGGTCTGGTGCGCGAGCTCGGCCGCGACCCCCAGCGCGGACTGACATCGCCTGAATACAACCATGTTCATGATATTCCCTTCCTGAAATCCCGCCGCGTCCACGATGGGCGGTTGATGACACCATGCCATGCCGGACGCCGTCGGCCACCGGATTTCAGGCAATGTGGTCGAAGGCTATCCCCCTTCGGCGTGTTGTGGATAACTCCCCACGGCAGTTATCCACATTTGGCGGTTCTCGGCATATAAGACAGAGGGTTATCCACAATCGCCCATTGGCCATCAGCCGTATACAATGGGCGGTATGGCAGAAGAAAAGAAAGGCGCGTCAGCGCTTAGCAGTAGTTCATCTCGATCAGCCACATCGCATTCGGACGACAAGACCGAAGCGAAATCCGCAACCCGTCGCACTTCGTCGGGCAAGCAGTCCACATCACGTACCACCTCGCCGCGCAAGCGCACGACGGCCAAGACGCCTCGCGCCTCCAGAACGACGAAAGCCGCCACTGCGGCCGCCGTCGCCAACGGTGAGGTCCCCGCGCAGTCCATTCCCGTCGCAGACCCGTCACAGTTCGGACGCATCGCCGTCATGGACGTGACGCCGAACGAGGAATCCGGCCGTTTCCCCGCCCGTGTCGAGCTGGGCGAACCGTTCAAGGTCACCGCGCAGGTCTTCATCGAAGGCCGCACCAAAGTCGGTGCCACCGCCATTGTGCGCAACCACCGCGGCAAGGAGATGCAGCGTCTGCCGATGACCTGCACCAACCCCGGCCTCGACCGCTGGGAGGTCATGCTCACCTGCGGCGAGCACAGCGACGTCAAGCCGTGGCAGCCCGAATTCGCCGCCATCAAGCGCCAGCTGGGCGAATGGAGCGTCACCATCGAAGGGTGGGAGGACACCTACAAGTCCTGGCTGCATGACGCGGCCATCAAAGTCAAGGTCAACGACGACGTCGAGAACGCCCTTGAATCCGGCGCGCAATTGCTGGAACGCTGGGCGAAGACCGCCGACGCCAAGCTGAGCGCCGCGCAGCGCAAGATGCTCGTCGCCGCTGCCGCCACCATGAAGGACACATCGCTTACGCCCGAGGACCGTCTCGCCGCGGCGACCAGCGAACCGGTCGCCCAGCTGCATCTGACCAACCCGCTGCGCGACGGCGTCTCGCCCAGCCAGCCCCAGCGTTTCCTCGTGCAGCGTCCGGAATCCAGCTTCGCCGCATGGTACCAGTTCTTCCCGCGTTCCGAGGGCGCCTACGTCGACCCGGAGACCGGCAAGATCGTCCAGGGCACGCTCAAGACGTCGGTGTCCGGCCTGGAACGCGCCAAGGCCGAAGGCTTCGACATCGTGTACCTGCCGCCGATCT
>CAJMOL010000239.1 GCA_905215095.1 uncultured bacterium
AAAATGCTCGTTGAGCTGCGGGAAATCGAGGCGACCTACCCCGATCTGGTAACTCCCGACAGCTATACCCAGCGCGTGGGCGGCTACGTGAGTGAGCAGTTTACGCCGGTCACGCACATGGCGCGCATGTATTCCATGGACGATGCCATGGATCTGGATGAGCTCGACGCATGGCTCCAGCGCACTGAGGATGCCCTCGGTGCCGGCAGCGTTACCTATACCTGCGAGCTTAAGATCGACGGCCTGGGCGTGGCGCTTACCTACCAAAACGGAACCTTCGTGCGCGCGGCCACGCGCGGCGACGGCACCACGGGCGAGGACGTGTCGCTCAACGTGCGAACCATCAAGGACGTGCCCATGCACCTGTCCGAGCCGGCGCTCGCTCACATGGGCGCCGACCGCGGGCGCACCATCGAGGTACGCGGCGAGGTCTATATGCCCAAGGGCAGCTTTGTTCGCCTGAATGAAGAGGCTGATGCCGAGGGGCGCGACCCCTTCGCCAACCCGCGCAACGCCGCCGCCGGTAGCCTGCGTCAAAAGGACCCCAAGGTCACGGCGCGCCGCGACCTTGCCACCTTTATCTATGCTATCGCCGATACCGACCCGCTGCACGTCCACAGCCAGCGCGAGTTTCTGGATTGGCTGCGCAGTGCCGGCTTTAGCGTCAACCCCAACGTGGCTCGTTGCGCCACGCCGGCCGAGGTCCACGAGTTCTGTGCCCAGGCGCTCGAGCACCGCGGTGACCTGGATTACGACATCGACGGCGTGGTCGTAAAGGTCGATAGCTTCCAGCAGCAGCTCGACCTGGGCTTTACCGCCCGCGCACCGCGCTGGGCCATTGCCTTTAAGTTCCCGCCCGAGGAAAAGCAGACCGTCCTGCGCGAGATTCGCATTCAGGTGGGCCGCACCGGTGTGCTCACGCCGGTCGCCGAGTTCGACCCGGTGACGGTTGCCGGCTCCACCATCGCGCGCGCCACGCTGCACAACATCGACGAGATTCGCCGCAAAAACGTGCGTGAGGGCGACACTATCATCGTGCACAAGGCGGGCGACGTAATCCCCGAGGTCGTGGGCCCGGTGCTCGACAAGCGCCCGGCCGATTCGGTCGACTGGCACATGCCCGAGGTCTGCCCCGTGTGCGGTAGCCCCGTGGTCCACGAGGACGGCGAGGTGGCCTACCGCTGCGTGTCCATCGACTGCCCGGCGCAGCTCAAGGAGCGCCTGCTCCACTGGGTGAGCCGCGGCTGCATGGACGTCGACGGCCTGGGCGACGAGATCGTCGACAAGATGATCGCCGCCGGCCTGATCCACGATGTCGCGGACTTCTACCAGCTCACGATCGATGACATCGCAGGCCTGGACACGGGCCGCGTGGTAAAAGGGGGGCATCGTAAGGGCGACCCCATGCTCGATAAGCATGGAAAGCCGATGCTCAACGAGGACGGTACTCCAAGGCTTTACAAAGCCGATCGAATCGTTAAAAATGCGGGCGAGCCCATACCGGTGGGTGTGAAGACGGCTGAAAAGATAGTCGATGAGCTCAATAAATCTCGGCAGTTGCCGCTCTCAAGGATTCTGTTTGCTTTGGGGATTCGCTTGGTGGGGAAGAGCGTCGCCGAGCTTATAGCCCGGCGTTACCTTTCAATTGATGCACTTGTTATAGCTGACGAGGAAGATATAGCCCAGATCGAAGGGGTTGGACCGGAAATCGCAAATAGCATAAAGGAGTTCTTCTCTGTTCCGGAAAATCTCGATGTGCTTCAGCGACTTCGTGAATGCGGTTTCTCTCTCGAGGAAGACCTTATGGGCGCAATGCAGGCAAAGTCTGAAAAAGCTGGTATTTCCGCCAATCTCGCTTCAGAGCAACCACTAACAGGATTGACTTTTGTTCTGACCGGTACACTCGAGAAACGTTCTCGTTCCGAGGCTGGGGATGTGTTGAAACTTCTGGGGGCTAAGGTGACGGGGTCGGTTTCGAAGAAAACCTCCTATGTAGTTGCGGGGGCGAATGCGGGCTCAAAGCTCACTAAGGCCCAAGCACTTGGTGTGCCCGTACTGGACGAAGACCAACTTGAGGAAATTATCGAAACGGGCGAAGTTCCTGTGGAGTAGGGAGACTGTCATGGCGGCAGACGTACTGTTTTTGGATGTTGAAACTCCAAATGGACACAATGATCGAATTAGCTCAATTGGACTAATTCGATGTGACTGCAATGGTGCCGTCCTTGCAGAGGATTCCTATTTGGTTGATCCTGAGGAGCCGTTTTCGGAAATAAACATGAGGCTAACGGGCATTTCCCATGCTGATGTTGCCGGTGCTCCTACATTTCCGGAAATATGGTCACGCTCATTGAAAAGCTTGTTTGACGGAGCCGCTCTGGTTGCTCACAACGCTTCATTTGATTTGGCGGTTCTGTGGAAGCTATTCGACGCCTATGAACTTGACAGGCCCGAGTGGAATTACGCCTGCACTAAAGAGCTTGCCAAGCAGTGGCATCCAGAATACCCAGACTATAAGCTTCCAACGGTTTGCCGATGCCTAGATCTTGAGATGGGGAACCATCATCGAGCCTTGGACGATGCGGATGCTTGCAGGCGTATTTTCCACTCGTTGGTTATGGAAGACGAGGGGCGTGTCCCCACGTTTGCACCGTATAGTCTTGGTGCTAGTTGCAAACGACGTTCAAATGAAGGGGCTTCCCGTGCTTCGGCACAGAGAGTGAAGTCGGAAAAGACTGCCGATTACTGCGACTTTCTAAGTTTGTGCGAAATGATAGTCGCCAATGGCCGAGTTGATGCCTTGGAGGCAATGTCAGTACTGCAGTATGTCGAAGAACATGATAAGTTGCAAGGCGACCCTTTGCTCGACAAAGTTTGCTCGCTTCTAACTGCCGCTTTGGCGGATGGTGATATAGATGAGCGCGAATCCAATCAATTGGTTGGTTTATTGCAGGGGGTAATCAATCCCTGCTCCGATGGCGTAGCGCATCGACAGGTTCAAATTGAAGGAAAGAAATTCGGCTCTTCGGTGGTTTCTGTGGGAGAGATTCCGGCATAGGCCCAGCTCAGCGGGC
>CAJMOL010000240.1 GCA_905215095.1 uncultured bacterium
AATAGGACAATTGACCGCAGACATCAGGGCAGGTACATGCAAGACGAGGGACGACCCAACCGGATCGCCCCTCGTCTTTTATGCGTCAGTTAAGCGCGCAATGCTTACTTGACCACCAGGTTGACCAGCTTGCCGGGCACGCAGATGGCCTTGACGACCGTCTTGCCCTCGAGCCACTTGGCAACGGCCTCCTCGGCGGCAGCCTGCATCTCCTCGTTGGAGGCATCGCGGGCGACGTCGATGCGGCCACGGACCTTGCCGAGTACCTGGACGACGATCTGCACCGTGTCCTCGATGGACTCGGCCAGGTCGAACTCGGGCCAGGCGGCGGTGTAGGCGTTGCCCTCGCAGCCGAGTGCCTCGTGCCACAGCTCGTCGGCCCAGAACGGGCAGATGGGGGCAAGGACGCTTACGATGTCCTTGGCCACGCCGTAGCACAGGGCCTTGTCGCGGTCAGCGCCCTCGGTGGCGTTGAGGTAGGCGCTCGCCGCGTTGACGAGCTCCATGACGGCCGAGATCGCGGTGTTGAACTGGCCGCGGTCGAAGTCCTCGGTGCACTTGGCAATGGTGCGATGGCGCTCGCGGTAGAGCTTCATCGCGACCTCGTCGAGCGCGGACTTGTCGAAGGCCACGTTGGCGTCGCCGGACTGGACGAGCTGCCACACGATACGCCAGGCGCGCTTAATGAAGCGGTTAGCGCCCTCGACGGCCTTGGGATCCCAGTCGAAGTCCTTCTCGGGCGGGGCGATAAACAGGATCGCCAGACGCATGGTGTCGGCGCCGTAGGGCTCGATGACCGAGCTCGGGGGCACGACATTGCCCTTGGACTTGGACATGGTGTCGCCGTTCTCGTCCTTGACCATGCCCTGGCACAGCAGGTTGGTGAAGGGCTCGTCAACGCTCAGCAGGCCCAGGTCGCGCAGCGCCTTGGTAAAGAAGCGGCTGTAGAGCAGGTGCAGAATGGCGTGCTCGATGCCGCCGATGTAGTTATCGACGGGCATCCAACGGTCTGCCGCCTCGCGGGAGAAGGGCAGCTCGGTGTTGTGCGGGTCGGTATAGCGCAGGTAATACCAGCTAGAGCAGGTGAAGGTGTCCATGGTATCGGTCTCGCGCTTAGCCGGGCGACCGCACACCGGGCAGGTGGTCTCGTAGAACTCCTTGCACTCGGCGAGGGTCTCGCCGGCACCCAGGTCCAGGTTCTCGGGCAGCGTCACCGGCAGCTGGTCCTCGGGCACGGGCACGATGCCGCAGTGCTCGCAGTGGATGGCCGGGATGGGGTTGCCCCAGTAGCGCTGGCGGCTGATGAGCCAGTCGCGCAGGCGGAACTCGACCTTGCGACGGCCGCAGCCCATGGCCTCGAGGTCGGCCACGATGGCAGCCTCGCCCTCGGAGTGCTTACCGCCGCGCATGCCGGTGTACTTGCCGGACTGGACGAGCGTGCCCTCGGCAGCGTGGGCGCAATCCCAGTCGACGTTCTCGGCATGGAAGGTATCGATGGTCTCGCCGCTGGCCTCGACGGCAGCGCGGTCGTCATCGTCCAGAATGATCGGCACAATAGGCAGATCGTACTTGCGGGCGAACTCAAAGTCACGCTGGTCGCCGCAGGGAACGGCCATGACGGCGCCGGTGCCGTAGTCGGCAACGACATAATCGGCAACCCACACGGGGACCTTCTCGCCGTTGACGGGGTTCACCACATAGCGGCCGGTAAAGGCACCGTGCTTCTCGAGGGTGCCCTGGGCACGCTCGACAGCGGAGATATGCTTAGAGTCCTCGACGATCTTGGTGACGGCCTCCTCGTACTCCGTGCCCTCGACGAGCTCGTGCAGGCGCGCGTACTCAGGAGCCAGGACAAAGAAGGAGACACCAAAGAGCGTGTCGGCTCGCGTGGTGAAGACGGTGATCTTGCCCTCGTCGCCCTCGATGGGCTCGCCATCCTTGTCGCACAGGGTAAAGTCGACCTCGGCACCCTCGGAGCGGCCGATCCAGTTGGCCTGCATCTGCTTGACGCGCTCGGGCCAGCCGGGGAGCTTCTCCAGGTCGTCGAGCAGCTCCTGGGAGTACTCGGTGATCTTGAAGTACCACTGCTCAAGGTCGCGCTTCTCGGGCTCAGTGCCGCAGCGCCAGCACTTGCCCTCGGTAACCTGCTCGTTGGCCAGAACGGTCTTGCAGTTGGGGCACCAGTTCACCGGGTTCTTCTTACGGTAGACCAGGCCCTTTTCCCACATCTTCTCAAAGATCCACTGACCCCAGCGGTAATAGTCGGGGCTGCAGGTCTTGACCATGCGATCCAGATCGTAGGAGAAGCCCATGCGCTTCATCGTGGCAAGCGCCTGATCCATGTTCTTATACGTCCAGGCGGCAGCCTGCGTATTGTGTTTGATGGCGGCGTTCTCGGCGGGCAGGCCAAAGGCATCGAAGCCGATGGGGTGCAGCACGTCGTAGCCGCGCATGCGGGCCTGACGGGCCATGGCATCGCCGATGGTATAGTTGCGCGCGTGGCCCATGTGCAGGTCGCCCGACGGATACGGGAACATCTCGAGCACATACTTTTTGGGCTTGCTGTCGTCGGTGTCGACGGCAAAGAGGTTGGAATCCTCCCAGGCCTTCATCCACTTGGACTCAATGGCCTGCGCGTCGTAGGCAGGGATCTCGTCCTTATGATCTGTGCAATCGCACATATCAGCTCCTTTAATCTTAGCTGGGGTCGGTCGGCTTGGCTTTATTCGCTACTGCGGACAGTCCTGTGCAAGACGAAGAGCACATTAAGTGCTCTTTCTTTGCGTGCGGAACTTGTAGCGAACAAAGCCAAGCCGACCGACCCTAAGGTTAACTTGACTGATGATAGCAAATACGACAAGCGAGATGCCTGCGACTTGCGGGCATCTCGCTTTATCTAAATAACGTGGTTGTGAATCAACCGCTATTTGTTACCCATCCAAGTATGGACGGGTTTTCCAAGTGCCGCAGATTGCCGTGAAAGAGGAGCGACGCGTACTTTGGTACGCGAGCGACGGTTTGAACGGCAAGGTGCGGTGCTTGGCGGCCGCGCAGCGTCTGTGTC
>CAJMOL010000241.1 GCA_905215095.1 uncultured bacterium
ACGCTACGGAGCTTAGAGACCTTGATCTCTACCGGCTCTCCCTCGCCGTGCCAGCGGCAGTGGGCCCCGGGCAGGGCCACGGCCACCTTCATGCCCGGGCGGACGTTGGTGCCGCCGCAGACGATATCCCGGATGTCACCGCCGCCGATGTCCGTGCGGCAGATCTGCAGCTTGTCGGCGTTGGGATGGGGGCACACCTCCGTGATCTGCCCCACCAGCATATGGTCAAACTGCCGGGCCAGGTCCGTGGCCCCCTCCACCTCCACAGTGGACATGGTCAGGTCATAGGCCAGCCGGGTCAGGTCCATATCCCGGGGCAGGTCTACGTAATCTTTGATCCAATTCAGCGATACTTTCATGTGTTTCCCCTCCTTTTAACGGAACTGTTCCAAAAAGCGCAGGTCGGCACTGTGGAACATACGCACGTCATCCACGCCGTAGCGCATCATCACCAGGCGGTCCAGGCCGATGTTCACATAGAACCCGGTGTATTCGTCCGGATCCAGGCCCGCCGAGCGCAGGACGTTGGGATGGGGGGTGCCGCCGGGCATGATCTCGATCCAGCCAACGTGCTTGCACACGCTGCAGCCCTTGCCGCCGCACACGTGGCAGCTCACGTCCACCTCGCAGCTGGGCTCGGTGAAGGGGAAGAAGTGCGGGCGGTAGCGCGTCTTGCGGTCCTCGCCAAACATGCACTTAACAAAGTAGTCGAGCGTGCCCTTAAGATCGCCAAAGGTGATGCCCTCGTCGACGACCAGGCCCTCGATCTGGTTGAACTGCGGCAGGTGGCAGGCGTCGGCCGTGTCGGGACGGTAGACGGTGCCCGGGCAGATCATGTAGATGGGCGGCTTTTGCGACTCCATGGTGTGGATCTGCACGCCCGAGGTCTGGGTGCGCAGCAGCACGTCGGACTCGCCGTGGGCGTGAGCCTCGGGGTGCGCGACGCTGCCGGGGTTGTTGTCGACCACGTAGAAGGTATCGCGGGCCGAGCGGCTCGGGTGATCCATGGGGGCGTTGAGCGCGGTGAAGTTGTAATAGGAGGTGTCGACCATGGGGCCAGACTCGACGGTGTAGCCGATGCCGCAGAAGATGTCCTCGGCCTCCTCGATGATCTGCTTGATCAGGTGCTGGTGACCGATCTGCGGACGGATGCCCGGCAGCGTGATGTCGACGGCGTCGTGCTCCAGTGCGTGCTTGAGGGCGGCGGCCTTCATCTCGGTGGTGCGCTCGTCGAGCATGCCCTCGATCAGCTGGCGCATCTCGTTGGCGCGCTTGCCCATCACAGGGCGATCCTCGGGGGCGAGCTTGCCCATCATGCGCATCAGGCCGGTAATACGACCCTTGCGGCCGAGCAGCTCAACGCGCGCAGCCTCGAGCTTGGCGGCGTCGTCGGCGCCTGCGACGAGCTCCTTGGCCTCTTCCTCGAGTTTGACCAGATCATCAATCAGACTCATGTCTTCCCTTTCGTCTCTCGCGTTCCCCGCTCGCCAGGACGACTGCCGCCGTCTGGCGTTGCAAAAACGCGGCCCGGTTCGGTAACAAAAAACCGTCCTCGGGCATGTGCATTGCCCAAGGACGGTTGAATTCCGCGGTACCACCTTGTTTGACCCGGCGGATGTCTGGCCCGCCGTGCCCACTCTGTGCCCCTTATCGCGAGGCTCACGGCTTCCCTACTGGGGCTTCGCCGCCGCTGGCCGCGCGCCCGTTGAGGTTGCTGCTCGGGAGTGAACGCTTGGCCCTTGCCACCGCAGGAAGGCTTGCAGCCCATGACCTTCCCTCTCTTGCCGGCGACGCGGCGGGCAAAACCCTCTCCGTCAACGCATTGGGCTATAGGATAACACATTCTGCGAGCATATCGCCGCGTTCCGTTTTGTTCGCACTGGGTACAAGGCAGGTAGCTGTGCAAACTGGCCGTGCACCCGCCTGCGGCGCTCGGCCTGCGAGATTAAGGATACGGTATGGGAAAGAAACACGATGAGAAAGCCAAACCCGCAGCGGGCAAGACGCCCAAAGGCATGAAGGTCGCTAAGGCCGTCAAAAAATTCCGCAAGCTCGAGGGCAAGCTGTGGACCCGCGAGTACCTGCTCAAGATTGCCGAGTTCGATGGCGCGACGATTGCCCCCGCCAACGGCGCTGCGGCCCGCGCCGATGCTATGGGCACCCTTGCCGGCGAACATCACAAGCTCCTGACCAGCAAAAAGTCCGTCGAGCTTGTAGGCTCGCTGGCACACGAGACCGTCGCCGGCGGCAAGATCGACGACCCGCAGCTGCTCGACGAGATTCGCGTGCTCAGCCGCGACCAGCGCGAGGCAAGCGTTATTCCTACCGAGGAGGCCGAGGCCTGGACCAGGCTCACCTGCGAGGCCGACGCCGTGTGGCACAAGGCCAAGACGGCCAACGACTGGGCGAGCTTTGAGCCCTACGTGGATAGAATCGTCGCCCAGCTCAAGCATCAGGCCGAGCTCATGGACCCCAAGCGCGACCCATACGATGTTTGGCTCGACCAGTACGAACGCGGCCTTTCCGCCAAGAGCTTCGATGCGTTTTGTGACGAGGTCAAGGCCACCGTCGTGCCGCTCGTTCACGCCATCGGCGAGCGCGGACAGCAGCCTACTGCCGACTTTTTGCACGCGCATGTGCCCGAGGCCGCCCAGCGCGCCATGAGCTTCGACCTGATGAAGCTCGTCGGCCTGAACCTGGACGACACCACGCTCGCCTTTACCGAGCACCCGTTTAGCGAGGGCTTTGCCGTGGGTGACGCGCGCATCGCGACACACATCTACGAGGACGATTGCATCTCCAACGTCTACAGCATCATCCACGAGGCGGGGCACACCATGTACGAGCTGGGCGTCAATCCCGCCTATGCGCGCACGTGCCTGGAGGGCGGCACCTCCATGGGCATCCACGAGAGCCAGAGCCGCTTTTTCGAAAACACCGTGGGTCGCAGCCGCGCCTTTATGGGACCGCTGCTCGAGGTGCTGCGCCGCCACGCACCCGAGGTCTACGGCGACGTCGACGAGGACACGCTCTACCACGCCGTGAACATCGCGCAGC
>CAJMOL010000242.1 GCA_905215095.1 uncultured bacterium
GCTCTTCCGATCTAAGTCCTCGCCGCGGGTGATAAACGGGTCAAAGGCCACACGCGTAAAGGCGCGGGCGTGCAGGGCCATCAGGCCGCCGCACACGTAGTTGGAGCGCGAGATGCGGGTGCCCGAAAGCGCCTTTTTCATCCAACGGTTGAACTCGATGCGCTTGGTCCACCAACGATGGCAGATGCCCGCCTTGTCCGTGGGAGCCAGCGGCGAGCCGTCGCGATCGTAGAAATAGCCGCTCTTGACCAAGATCGGCAAGCCCTGACGCGTCTGCTGCCCCAACGCATAGGTCGCGCGCTTCATAAAGTCGGCGTCGATGACAGTCTCATCGTCATCCAAGAAGATAACCGCGTCATGCCCCAGCACAGCGGCGCAGGCTAGCCCCATATTGCGGATGGCACCGTAGCCTCGCAGGCTCACGCACTCGCCCGAACCCTTGGGCGCGATCTGAGCAACCCGGTCTGCGATGCGCGAGGCCTGGGTGTTGGTGACAACGGTGACCTTGAGCGTGGGATGCGCGTCGACAATCTCGTGCACGCGCAGCGACACATCGGCTGTGGCAGAAACGGGACAGACCACCAAAAGGATGATGCGCGGGATGTCACGTACCTGCTCAAGCGAGGCCAGGCAGCGGTCGAGTTCGGGATTGTCGGCGTTGAGTCGCGTCGAATGGTCATAGGTGCCAGGGGCGTTTGCGCAAGCGTCATCGCCCGCCCAATACGTTGGAATCACGACTGTGGCGTTCATGCCTTACCCTCCCTGCAACACAAAAACGGGACGCCGCCAAACACAGGCGACGCCCCGCGACCTAGCTGATTCCATCATACCCACTTGGGCAAATCATTGCTCGCAAGTCGCAATGTTTATTGCGGATAACCCCAAAAGAGTACCGTGGACAGGCACAATAGCCGCTCGCTCCTATGCGGCATGCTCTGCTGCCCGAGTCATGCGGGACAGGCGAACCAGCAGCATAAAGCCAACGATCAGCAGCACGCCAATAGAAAGGACGCCCAGCGACGGGTTGCCGGTCAGCGAGGTAACGACCGACACCAGGAAGGTGCCCATGACGCTTGCATAACGACCAAAGATGTCAAAGAAGCCGTAGTACTCGTTGGACTTTTCCTTGGGGATAATGCGACCAAAGTAGCTACGGCTGAGCGCCTGCACGCCGCCCTGGAACAGGCCGACCATAATGGCAAGCACCCAGAACTCAAAGGCGGTCTTTAGGAAGAACGCGGCGAACAGCACAATGCCCATGTAGGCGGCGACCGCCACCAGGATCATGTTGAGCGTGCCCACGCGTCCGGCGAGCTTGCCGTAGATGATGGCGGACGGAAAGGCCACGAACTGCGTAACGAGCAGCGCCAGTACCAGCTGGGTCGAATCGATGCCCAAAGCCGAGCCGTAGCTGGTAGCCATGGAAATGACCGTGTGGACGCCATCGATATAGAAGAAGAACGCAATCATGTAGACCAGCACGGTCTTGTTGTGGGCGATCTCGCGCATGGTGTGTCCGACCTCGGAGAACACACCGCCAACGATGTGGCCGATGGTGTCCTCGGGACCGCGCTCGCGACCATACTTTTGCTTATAGGTGTGAATGAGCGGCAGGGTAAAGATGAGCCACCAGGCACCAGTGATGATAAAAGACAGACGCGTTGCCAGCATGGTGGGGACGCCAAGAGCGGGGCCACCCATGATGAGCGCCAGGCAGATGACGAACGGCACGGTGGAACCGATGTAGCCCCAGGCATAACCCGAGCTGGACACGGCGTCCATGCGCTCGTCGGTGGTAATGTCGGGCAGCATGGCGTCGTAGAACGTCATAGAAGAGTTAAGGCCGATGGTGCACAGCACGTACACGGTCAAAAATGCCATGGCGGACATGGGGATAGCCTGCGCCAGGCAAAGAACCAGGCCCGTGAGGAAGAAGCCCAAGAAGAACTTGATCTTGTTGCCGGCGTAATCGGCAAGCGCGCCCAGAATGGGCATGAGCATGGCAATGACCAGCGAGGCAATCGTCTGCGCGTTGCCCCAGGCGACCACCAGGTCTGCCGAGGAAGCACCGGTATTGATGGCGTTAAAGTAGATGGGCACCACCGAGGTATTGAGCAGCACGAGGGCCGAGTTGCCCACATCGTACATAACCCAGTTACGCTCGAGCTTGGTGTATTTCATGGACAGGGCCCCTTCGTATTCGCCCGATATGCAGTTAGTTCATCGTACCCCAATTGTCCAGAACCGCCGGTAAGGATTCGGCAAAGGGGCACGCACGGGCCCTATTCCTCGCGGTCGAACTCCTCATCGGCATTGAGCACGCGACCGCTGTAGTTGACGTGACTGGTCACGGCATCCATGTCACCGGTCTCGATAAAACGTGCGACCGTGCACTCGTAATCGCCCAGCGCGCGATCAAAGACCTCGGGGAAACTCTCGTTCGAGACCTCGTCGGTAAAGGGATTCTTCCATGTCAGATGGCCCAGGTTACCGGTGCGCTCGGGCAACTCCGTCGTCACGCGATGAGCAAGGCCGTCGAGCAGCGAGTAATCGTGCACCAAGCCCTCAACCAGCGAGATCGCGCGCGTCTTTGCGGAGCCGGCCGGCTCAATCGCGCGGTAAAGTCGCTGCATATTGGCAACGGCAGCACCGTACTCCCCCGCCGGAATGTCAATGCCGTACACGCGTCCGGCAACATAGCTCATCAGCACGCCGGCCACGCGATTGATGCGATCAGTGGTGACGATCTCGCCCGCCGGCGGGTAATCGTCAACCGTAGCGCCATCGCGTTTAAGCTGCAGCATCAGCACATCCAGGTCGCTCTCGATCACGGCATGGACCTGACTGCTCGAATCCTCAAGCTCTGAATCGGACTCGACAATGCCAAACTGCTGCTCATAGACAAAGGGATGAGCGTTGCGGTCGAGCACGTAATGAGACAGCAGGCCCAGCGCAAAGGCGCGACCCAAGCTGGCGTCGCGCGGCAGCAGATGCGACACGCCGTCGCGCAGGCACGCGAACTGGCGAGACATGCGCGACCGATGCA
>CAJMOL010000243.1 GCA_905215095.1 uncultured bacterium
TCCCGACCAGTACCGCAAGATGCGCGAGATATCACGCTGGCAAGAGGATCCCAAAGGCGGCGCGGGACGTTGGCTATCGGAGGCGGAGCTCTTTTACCGCCAAGGCCTGCTGATGGCCGACTTCGAGGACGATTGCCCCTACAACGGCACCTTTAAGTCGTACTTTCCCACCTACAATGCCATGAGCGATCGACAGTTGCGCGGCTACTTTACCTGGCGTGCCCAAGTGCGCCGCGGCAATATCGAGGAGACATCGACCTCGTTTGCTTTTCTTTATCTTTACGAATTGATCTGCGGCATTGGCGTTGATGACCCGCTCGATGGCTTTAGCAAGATCAAGGCCTTTTGGGATGCCTATCGCGCCTTTGAACCCGGCATCGATCGGTTCGCACGCGTGTGGCTGCAGGACTACGCCGTATTCCACGGACTCGACCCCAAGCTACTTCTCGACTCTAAAACCGTCGCATTCGACAACGCCCTCATCGAGCTGCGCCGCGCAGCACGAGACCTTGTACCCGCGCCGGCGCCGTCGGACCTGCCGCCTGCGCGTCGCAAGACCTCCGAGCCCACGCTTCCCCTTCCGCCCGATGAGGCGCATGAGGAGCGGCTCATGGCTGCCATCGACGCACTCTCGACGTACAACCTGAATAACTCACGGCTCGACCGTTCCCACCATCGCGACCTGCGCCACGTGGCATGCGCCGTGTATGTCCGTATGGCGCGCTACTATGACACGCACCGAAAGACTGGCATCGTAGCGAGCTTGTTTGGGGAGGAGACGGCCATGCCCTACACCATGTTTGCCTCGGCCGTATTCTTTGCGCCCGAGCGCCACGAGGACTGCGAATATCGCCTAGACCCCATTCACATCTACCGCTGCCAGAATGGCTTTTGGGAATGCATGCGGATTCACGGCAGCAGGCAAAAGAGCAGCAAGCTCGGTGAAATGATGCGCGCCTGCGACCAACGCCTGCGCCTGGCGCTGGACCCCGCCCATCCCCTTAAGGAAGAAAAGGTCCCCAAATATCTGGCCAAGATTATCGATGACGAGATTGTGGCATGGCTTTCGTGGGACGCCGCACACCAGCCCGTCAAGATCGATATCGATCTGAGTCAGCTGGGGCACATTCGGAGCGCCGCTGCGCAAACGCGCGAAGCGCTTTTGATCGATGAAGAGCGCGAGGACGGCGCACCTGTGGAAGCCGAGGCAGCGGACTCAGGGCAACCGGAAGCCGAGCCCGTAGCCGACGCGACGGTCGAGGCGGTCGCGGCACCCATTCGGCAGGACGAGGCCGACGAGCCGACCATATCCACCGAACAGTTTGGTGTCGTGGCACCGCTTCTCGCGCCAACGCCCGCGTTCGCAGCTGCTGCGCCCGCTGACGCCACGAACGAACTCGCACCCGCCGCAAACGCCTATCTCCGCGCACTGCTCGAGCACAACGCAGTACAGGCGGAATCGGCGGTAGTGCAATCGGGGCAGAGCGAGGACATGCTCGTCGACAGCATCAACGAAGCGCTCTTTGACCTGGTGGGCGACACCGTTATTGAATTTGGCTCAGCAGGACCGCAAATTATTGAGGACTACAAAGCAGACGTGAGAGGATACCTAGACCATGAGTGATACCGCATCCGCAGCACCCCGCGTGCCCAAGCGCGTCGCCGCCGTCATTCTCAACTCGCTCAAGGGCGGCGTGGTCCCGCGCATCGGCCTTCCCTATATCACCGTGGGGCGAGAGGTCGAGATCCGTGCTCTGCTCACCGACCTGAGCCTCATCGCCGATGGCGGCGCAAGCTTCCGTTTCCTAGTCGGTCGCTACGGCGCCGGCAAGAGCTTTTTGCTCCAGACCATCCGAACGCATGCCATGGGCGAGGGCTTTGTGGTCGCCGATGCCGACCTTTCCCCTGAGCGCCGCCTACAGGGCGGCCAGGGCCAGGGCCTCGCTACCTATCGCGAGCTCATCCGCAACATATCGACCAAGACGCGCCCCGAGGGCGGCGCGCTCAACCTTATCCTGGATCGCTGGGTCGCCTCGTGTGCCGACGCCGACGAGACTGCCGTTAATGCCCAACTCGCTCCACTCGAAGAGATGGTCCACGGCTTCGACTTCGTCCGCATGCTCCGCCGCTACCGCACGGCAGTATCCGAGGGCGACGAAGAAGCTATGAGTCGGGTGACCAAATGGATTCGCGGCGAATGCCGCACCAAGAGCGAAGCGCGAGCCGAGCTAGGCTCCTCGACCATCATCAGCGATGACGACTGGTACGACTACGTTAAGCTCATTGCGCGCTTTTTGTTCTGCAGCGGCTACAAGGGCATGCTGGTGCTCATCGACGAGCTCGTGAATCTGTACAAGATTCCCAACGCCATCACGCGCCAGTACAACTACGAGAAAACCCTCACCATGTACAACGACACGCTCCAGGGCAAAGCGCAGTACCTGGGCATGATCATGGGCGGCACGCCAACCTCCATCGAAGACCGCCGCCGCGGCGTCTTTTCCTACGAGGCCCTTCGGAGCCGTCTCGCTCAGGGCCGTTTTGCGCGCGATGACCTCAAAGACATGCTCGCGCCCATCATCCGCTTGCAGCCGCTCACCTACGAGGAGCTGCTGGTGCTCATCGAAAAGCTCATGCAAATTCACGCCGGTTACTTTGGCTGGACGCCCACGCTTACCGAGAACGACTTGGTGGACTTCCTCAAGATTGAGTTTGGCCGCGTGGGAGCCGATACGCACTTGACGCCGCGTGAGGTCATCCGTGACTTTATCGAGCTGCTCGATATCCTGTGTCAAAACCCCGATGCTAACGTGGCCGAGTTGCTGCAAAGCGTCGGCGGCGACGCGTTGGCACCGGCAGCCGCAACAGGCGACACCGGCACCGCAGACGGCGACCGCAACTTCGCCGAGTTCACCATCTAACCTGCCAAAAAGGTCAGGTTTATTTTGGCAGGTTTTATCTGGGCAAACACCGATGTTGCAATTCGACAACCTGTTGCCCGCTGCGTTTGATAACCCGTTGTTGAAAGGAGGCCCATGAACGCTTT
>CAJMOL010000244.1 GCA_905215095.1 uncultured bacterium
CCCGGCGTCGCCCGTCCGCACCTGAGCATTCTGCGCCAGAAGGGAACTGATGCCGCGGTGACCACGGTCATGGGAGGCGATGCCGACCCGGTTTTGGATGACGACGAGGACGATGACCCGTTTGTCGACGTGTCCGAGGCCGTGGAGGCCGAGCGCGCTAAGACCACGCTGCTGCCGCGTCGTCATGCCAAGAAGGGCAAGGCCGCGCCCAAGCTCAACACGAGCGAGCCCGACCCGTCTTGGTCCGATAGCGAGATTGAGCTCACTGAGGGCGATGACGAGGACGACGAGGCGCCGATTGAGACCGCAAAGACAACTTTGCTGCCGAGTCGCCATGCCAAGCGCGAACAGGTAACCGGCCAGCTTTCGATGGAAGACGACCCCGATAAGATTGACGAGTCCGAGCCGCCGTTTGCCGTGAATCCTGTCTCGGCAGCACCTCAGATTCCCGACTTCTTGAAGCATCCCAAGGTTGCCGATGCGCCTGCCTCGAGTGCTGTCGGATCGGCTGCGGCTAGGGATGGGGGAGCGGACGGCGGCGCCGCAGATAACGAGGGCGAAGAAGAGGATGGCCTTAAGCTTCCGCCACTCGAAATCCTGCATGCCAACCCGCAGTCGGCGTCCTCCGCGTCTTCTGACAAGGAGCTGGAACAGACTGCCGAGTCGCTTCAGTCCACGTTGCTTGAGTTTGGCCGCAGTGCCCGCGTGGTCGGCTGGATCGCCGGCCCCACGGTGACGACCTTTAAGCTGCAACCTGGCGAGGGCGAGCGCGTGAGCAAGATCTCGAGCCTCGAGGACGATATCGCGCTTTCGCTCGCTGCCCAGTCGGTGCGTATCTTTGCCCCGATCCCCGGCACCTCGCTCGTGGGCATCGAGATCCCCAATCGCAAGCGCCAGAACGTCAACCTGGGCGACGTGCTGCCCTATGTGAAGGGCGGTCCGCTTGAGCTTGCCATCGGCCGCGACGCCGAGGGCACGCCGGTCGTCGCCGACCTCGCCAAGATGCCCCACCTGCTGATCGCCGGTACCACTGGTTCCGGTAAGTCGGTGATGATCAACTCCATCATCACGACCCTGCTCATGCGCGCGCTTCCCGAGGACGTTCGCTTGATCATGGTCGACCCCAAGCGCGTCGAGCTCGCAGGCTATAACGGCCTGCCGCATCTTTACGTGCCCGTAGTGACCGAGCCCAAGCAGGCCGCGAGCGCCTTGCAGTGGGCGGTGTCCGAAATGGAGCGCCGCCTGAAGGTCTTCGAGCGCCTCAACGTGCGTAAGATCTCGACCTACAACGAAAAGCAGGCCGCCGGCGAGTTTGAGCATTACGATAACCCGCCGCAAAAGATGCCCTACCTGGTCATCATCATCGACGAGCTTTCGGACCTGATGATGGTCGCCGGCAAGGACGTCGAGGCCTCGATTGTGCGTATCGCCCAGCTGGGCCGTGCCGCCGGTATCCACCTTATCGTGGCGACCCAGCGTCCGAGCTCTAACGTGGTGACGGGTCTCATCAAGGCAAACATTACCAACCGTATCGCCTTCAACGTCGCAACGGGCATCGACTCCCGCGTCATCATTGACCAGATGGGTGCCGAAAAGCTCACCGGCTTGGGTGACATGCTGTTCTCAAAGGTCGACTGGGGCAAGCCCCGCCGCATCCAGGGCTGCTTTGTTTCGGATGACGAGATCAACGAGATTGTCGAGTTCGTTAAGTCGCAAAGCGAGCCCGACTACCATGAGGAGATCCTGTCGGCTGTGGCACCTGCCTCCATGTCCATGGCAGGTGGCGGCGGCATCGTCCGGACCGGTGTTGCCGAGCCGCAGGATGATGATCCGCTTATTTGGGAAGCTGCCCATATTGTGGTGGAATCGCAGCTGGGCTCCACATCTGGCCTGCAACGCCGCCTGAAGGTTGGCTATGCGCGCGCCGGGCGTATTATGGACATGCTGGAAGAAAAGGGTGTCGTCGGACCGCCCGACGGTTCCAAGCCGCGCGAGGTTCTGCTGGATGAAGAAGGCCTTGCCGCGCTGGAATCCGTCGACGCCGAGATGGCACGTGAAGATCGTGAGTTTGGAGGATTCTGATGGCTGCACGCTTTGGTGACATGCTGCTCGAGCAGCGTCGCCGAATGGGCCTTTCCATTCAGCAGGTCGCCAACACCATCAAAATCAGGCCGCAGATCATCGAGTTTTTCGAGACCGGTAACTTTGCCTCGATGCCGCCGCGCGGCTATGCGCAGGGCATGATTTCGAGCTATGCGCGCTTTTTGGGCCTCAATCCGCGGGAGGTCGTCAACGCTTATTTTGACGATCTGATGGCATATGAGCGCGAGACGTCGCAGCAGGGCGGTCGTTTTCAGGACGCCGCCGGCTACGTCAATTCGCGTTCCTCGGTCGATAACGGGCGCTTCCTGATGGTTCAGGGCGGGCGTTCGACGCGTTATGGCCAGCGCCCTCAGCAGGCTGGCTATGTTACCGAAACGGGCTCGAGCGAGGAGATTCGTTCCCAGCGCGATCGTTTTCGCAGCACGCCGGCGCCCGAGGAGCGCGCACTCCCCGCTGCCCGCGGTGTCGCACGTGACCCTCGTGCCGGCTACGGCGATGGTGGTTATTCCGATCGCGGGTACCGTGGCGTTTCTTCCGGTCGTCCGCGCGGCGGCTATGCAGACGCCGATACTACGCAGGTGACGCCTCGCCTTCGATCTCAGTCGCAACCTTATAGCCAGCGCTCCTCGGCGCCTCGTTCGGGCCAGCGCAACTACCAGGGTCGCGGCGAGCTCGCCCCCCGCTCGGGCCAGCGCAACATGCAGCGCCAAGGTAGCTATCGCGGACGTTCCGACAATAACCGCGATCGTATGCCCCAAGGCACTGGTCGCGGTGGTTCCAATCGTGGACGCGGCGGTGGGCGTGCTCCCCAGAACAACGGTCTCGATCCACGTATCGTTTACGCCGGTATTGGTGCCGTGGCGCTGCTGCTGATCGTGCTCATCGTGGTGCTCCTGCGTGGCTGCGGCTCCTCGGCGCCCGAGTCGACGCCCGAGACGC